>JANLQV010000225.1:0-8886 GCA_031368025.1 Sphingomonadales bacterium
AAGGCAAGGCGCAATGAGGAGGATCAGGCCCGTCGTGCGCGTCAGGCCGGCCGGATGTCTCGATATCGTCATAATCGTTGGCAAAGCCGATACGGTATCCGTAAGTCCGTGTCGTCAAGGTATAAATGTCGCGATTCGGAATATGTAATGGCAAGTTCGGTTGAAATTGCGGGGTCGATCCCGGTCATCCCTGCTCCCGCACGGATCGCGCTTCGATTTCAGCTTCCCATACCCGAGATATTGCTGTCGTTGGTTTTTGTTGTGACCGGCCTGATCATAAGCCGGATTTTCGGTCTACCGATCAGTCTTCCTGCCAGCACGTCGCTCGCCTTTACGGGGATGGGCAACCTGGTTCCTGCGCTCGTTATCGCGGCCGGCCTGCTGATCACGCTTTTGACACAGCGGGCAGGGCGGACACTCTATTTTGCGACGGTGCTGGTCGCCTATGGCGCGATCCTGATCATCCATTTCAATATCAAACTATGGGTGCATGCCATCAATCCGGCGCTCTGGGATGCGGAATATAGGCAGATTGACGAGATATTTCGCCCCGTGGTTACGGGCGCAATCCGGATTCACCAAACCCTCGCCGCGATTGTCGGCCCGGTTGACCGGCTTTACCTGTTTGCCTTTCTTGCCATGTTTGGCTGTAGCATCATCGTTCATTCGTCCCGTTCATTCCTGGTATTTCGTAAAACCGTCCTGACGGCCATGCTGGTTCATGTGCTGGGCGGCCTGAGTTACCTGATTGCGCCGGCGCTTGGGCCCTTCATATACGAACACGGCGTCAATGGCCTTGAGACGCACCGGCAGATCTTCATGCTGTCGGCGCATCAGGCGTCGCTACCCGGCGGCGTTGCTTGGCTCAGGACTGAAGGGTCTGAATTTCTGGCGACCGGCCTTGCCGCGATGCCCTCGCTTCACGTGGCATCTTCGGCGGTCTTTGTCTATTATGCATGGAAGTATGAGCGGCAGTTGAGCTGGTTTTACCTGCCGCTGTTCGGCTTTATCATGATCGAAGCAGTAGCAACGCGCTGGCACTATCTTGTGGATATCGTCGCCGGGCTGGGATTGACGGCGCTGGCCATTTTCCTGGTTGAATCCTCGTTCCGCCGCTGGATGCCGGAAAATCTCGGAAGCAATCAACCCGTCCGGTAATCGGCAACGACCTCTCCACTGGCACGCAGTTCGTCTTCGTGCCCGACTTCGCGCCAACGCTCAATAAGGGCCTCGCGCTCCCATTGCTCCATCGCTGGATGGGCGATGATATGATCCACCCATGCCTGCGCTGCGCCCACATCAAGTCCATAGGTACGGACGCGCCATGCCACCGGCGCAAAGAAGGCGTCAGCTGCGCAGAATTCCGGACCAGCCAGATAGGGTCCACCAAAGCGGGTCAGGCCGTCATGCCAAAGTTCACGGAGACGTGCGACATTGGCGTGCAACGCATCGGCCATCGGCTTGGGCCGGACGCGGACGCCGACATTCATTGGGCAATCGTTGCGCAGCGCAGAAAAGCCGCCATGCATTTCGGCCGCAGCACATTGCGCCCAGGTGCGCGCTGCTTCGTCCTTGGGCCAAACGCCTTCATGGCGATCGGCCAGATACAGCGTGATTCCAATCGAATCATAAACCGTGCGGTCGCCATCGATAAGCACAGGCACCTGGCCGGTCGGAGAAAATGCTCGAAACGCTTCATAATTGGTTGATTTGGTGAAAGGCTCGATGCGATCCGCAAAGGGAATGCACAACCCCTTCATCAGGAGCCAAGGTCGAAGCGACCAGCTTGAATAGTTGCGATTGGCAGTGATGAGCGTGTAAGTCATTTGCGGTGCTGTTTCAGCCATATGTTGGTGTCAGGGAAAGTTGGCGGACGCGCTTTTTGCCAGATGGTATCGCCCAACGCAGCGGTACACAATATCGGCAGGTCAACGACGACCCGGCTCCTTGGGTGAGACGTAATTGGCATCATGCGTAAACGGCATCTCCGCGCCATTCTCCAACGCCTTGAGGATTTCGGAGAAGCCTGTCTTGCAACGAAAATCCAGCAGCCGCTCGGCCTTGCCCGGATCATAGACGCGATCGATAGACTCGGGCAGCACCCAACCACGCGACGCATAAAGCTCGGCGGCCCGGGGGAAGTGCCTGGCAATCACACCCGGCGCATCGTCGATCAACATCCCGGCTTCGTCGCGTGTAAAGGATGGCGGCGCGGACAGAATGAAACGCTGAAACCCCTGGCCCGTTGCCTTTTCAAGGGCCATGACGTGCGCATCCGCCGCGTCTTCGACAGTCAGCCGGCGATTGAGGAATTCATTGGCCTTGAGATTGGGTCCGTCCGGCTCCTCGTGCGTATCATCATTCTCCGGGAAGAACCGGCCCGTGCGCAGGACCATGATATCGAGACCATGATCGAGCGAATGGAGCCTGCACAATTCTTCGGCAGCAAATTTCGTGACGCCATATATATTGCGCGGCGCGAGCGGCCCCGAGTCCTCGTCAAGCCAGACGGCTTTTCGCGCGCCTGATTGCATGCCGTTGCGAATATCGGCCGAGATCATCAACGAAGTCGTCGACGTAAAGACGAAGCGATCATGATTGGCGGCAACGGCCGCTTCGAGCAGGTTCAACGTGCCTGTCACATTCACATCAACAAACGTCTGAGCAGAGTAACGCACGATATCGGGCTTGTGCAGCGCACCAGCGTGAATAACGGCCTCGATCCCGGCTTCATCAAACGTGCGGTCGACAAGTGCGCGGTCAGCCACGCTTCCGATCACCTGCGTATCGACACCGGATGCGACATCGAGTCCTGTTACATGATGTCCGGCCGTCCGCAGTCGGGGCGCAAGGAAACGGCCAAGCCAGCCAGACGAACCTGTCAACAGGACTCGCATCGGTTCAGTCCACGTATCGGGCTGTCGTCTTTGCCGCGATCTCGTCTGCAGTCACGCCCGGTGCTGTCTCGATCAGCTTGAAGGGCGACGCATGATCGGCGCGATGGAATACTGCGAGATCCGTGATGATCATGTCGACCACATTCTTGCCGGTGAGGGGCAATGTGCAGGCCGGGATGAACTTGGGGCTGCCATCCTTGGCGTTGTGTTCCATGACGACGATGATTTTCTTCACGCCCGCGACCAAGTCCATCGCGCCGCCCATGCCCTTGATCATCTTGCCGGGGATCATCCAGTTGGCAATGTCGCCATTCTCCGCGACCTCCATCGCGCCAAGCACGGTCAGGTCGATGTGCCCGCCACGGATCATCGCGAAAGACGCGGCGCTATCGAAATAGGCACTTTGCGGAAGCTCGCTGATCGTCTGCTTGCCGGCATTGATCAGATCGGCATCCTCCTCGCCCGCGTAGGGGAAGGGGCCGATGCCAAGCATGCCGTTTTCGGACTGGAGCGTCACTTCGACGCCTTCGGGAATATGGTTTGCCACGAGCGTGGGGATACCGATGCCGAGATTGACATAATATCCATCCTGCAATTCCCTTGCGGCGCGCGCGGCCATCTCATCGCGGGTCCAGGCCATTATGCCGCTTCCCTTTCGCGAACAGTCCGGAATTCGATCTTCTTGTCATAGGGCGCACCGACGATCATTCGCTGGACGTAAACGCCCGGCAAATGGATGCTGTCGGGATCGAGGCTGCCGACCGGCACGATCTCCTCCACTTCTACCACGCAAATCTTGCCGCAGGTCGCGGCGGGCTGATTGAAATTGCGCGCGGTCTTGCGGAACACGAGGTTGCCGGTTTCATCGGCCTTCCACGCCTTCACGATGGCAAGGTCGGCGAAGATGCCGCGTTCGAGGATGTAATCCTGACCGTCGAAATTCTTCGCCTCCTTGCCGTCTGCGACTTGCGTGCCGACGCCGGTTTTGGTGAAGAAGCCGGGAATGCCAGCGCCGCCAGCGCGCATCCGTTCCGCGAGCGTGCCTTGCGGGCAGAATTCGACTTCGAGTTCACCGGCCAGATATTGGCGCTCAAACTCCTTGTTCTCGCCGACATAGGACGCCATCATCTTTTTGATCTGGCGGGTGCGGAGCAGTTTGCCCAGACCCTCACCGTCAATCCCGGCGTTGTTCGAAGCGACGGTCAGGCCCTTGACGCCGCTGGCAACAATCGCGTCAATAAGGCGCTCGGGAATTCCGCACAGGCCAAAGCCGCCTGATGCAATCAACAGGCCATCGCGCAAAACGCCATCAAGCGCCGCTTCTGCATTGGGGTAAAGCTTCTTCATCCCGGCAATCCTATCTTACAAAGTTGCGCGGCGTTATCGTTTCATTGCAGTTTTGCCAAATGCAATCACCTGGCCCGCAAGTGCAATTTCATTAACCAAGAGAGGCGCCGAACAGGGAACCGATGGCCGCAGTCACGGCCATTGCAAACGCCCCCCAAAACGTCACGCGAACAATCGCCCGGAGACTGCTTGCCCCGCCAAGTCTGGCACCAACGCCTCCAAGCACCGCAAGGAAAATCAGGGAGGCAACCGAGACTGCGATTACCAACGTTTTGCCGGTAAAGAGTGCGACCATCAGCAGGGGAAGCGCCGCGCCCACAGTAAAGCTGGCCGCCGATGCCATGGCCGCCTGTATGGGCCGGGCTGTCAGATGGTCTGCCATGCCAAGCTCATCGCGCAGGTGCGTCCTGAAGGCATCGCGGGCGGTCAATTGATCGGCGACCTGCTCCGCAAGCGCGCGGTCAAGTCCTCGCTTCTCATAGATACCGACCAGCTCTTCCCTTTCTGCTGCAGCATCGGTTTCCAGTTCATTTCGCTCGCGCGCCATATCCGCCTGTTCGGAATCGGCCTGTGAACTGACCGATACATATTCGCCCGCCGCCATCGACATCGCACCCGCCACGAGTCCGGCTGCACCCGTCATCAGAATGGATGATTGCGCCGCATTGGCACTGGCCACGCCGACAATGAGGCTCGCCGTCGAGACGATGCCATCATTGGCACCAAGGACGGAGGCGCGAAGCCAACCGATCCGATCAATGAGGTGCGCTTCCCTGTGCAGTCTTGGCATCTTGCCCTATCCTCCGTTCAGCCACCCACTGCGGACATCAATATTGCAGCTTTAATCCCGGCCGGTTCCAGCGCGTCTTCACCAGCCGCCCCGAGCCGGACAGCGTAATATAGGCGTCCTGCATGTCCGCACCGCCAAAGCAGATATTGGTCGTGAAAATGTCATCGGTTCCTACAAATTCAACCAGTTCACCCTCTGGCGAGATCACCGAAATGCCGCTCTCGCCAATTGTCGCGACGCAGATATTGCCGCTCGCTTCCATGCCGAGGCTGTCGAAGAATTTGTAACCGGCGGGCCGGTAGATCGGAATTCCGGGCCCGCCCGGGCCAGCCGCGTCATCCACCTTGCCCGGCGCGATGACGTTGAAAGCCATCAGGCGGCAGGTGTAGGTTTCCGCCGCATAGAGCCGCTTGCCATCGGGTGAGAGGCCAACACCATTGGGGTTGTTTGATGGGAAAATCACTTCCTCAAGGAAACTGCCATCGGCTTTGCCATAGAAAATGCCGACAATATCATGGCACCGCTTTTCATAGTCGACCTTGCCATGATCGGTGAACCAGAAGCCGCCATGTGCGTCGAATACGATATCGTTTGGACCACGGAGAGTGCACCCGAAATCGCCCGACTTGTAAAGAATTTCGACCTTACCCGTTGCAATGTCGATCCGCTCAATCCGCCCGCCCGAATAGTTTTTGGCGATCCCGTGAGGCGCGAGATAGCCATTTGACTCGAGATATTCGAAGCCGCCATTGTTGCAGCAATAGAGATTTCCGTCGGGGCCGATCGCGAGGCCGTTCGGTCCGCCGCCTGGTTCGGCAATTGTTTCCTTGCGGCCATCAGGAATGACCCGCGTGATGCGACCGTTTTCGATTTCGGTCAGAATCACGCTGCCGTCCGGCATCGCGACGGGGCCTTCGGGAAAGCGCAGCCCGTCTGTTACGGTTTCAAATTCGGCCATCGTGCATCCTCTCAACAGTTTCCGGCGACTCAAGACCGGTCATCGCCTGTGTGCCGGTATCCGCTCGCCTTTGTCGAGTGGGTGCTATCGTTCGCGCATAAATTCGCCTAGACAGCCGCTCAACCATTCCCCCGATCCGAGGAAATTCATGTCCACAGTTTATGATGCAGACCTTCAGCTTTTCATCAATGGCAGTTGGAGGGTCGGCGAAGGGCGAGATTTGTCTCAGGTCGTCAATCCGGCGACGGGCGATGCCATTGGAGATCTGCCACTGGCTACATCCGCCGATCTCGATGAAGCGCTTGCTGCGACCGGCAAAGGTTTTCAGACGTGGCGGGCGCTGGATGTTGATGCGCGTTGTGCGATCCTTCGGAAAGCCGCGACTCTTCTGCGCGAACGGACTGAGGCCATCGCCACGCTGCTGACGCTTGAGCAGGGCAAGCCGATCGCCGAGGCGCGTGGCGAAGTCAGCGGCGCTGCGGCCCTGTTCGACTATTGTGCCGAGGAAGCGAAACGCGCTTATGGCCGCGTGCTGGTTCGCCCGACCGGGCAACGCTCGATCGTCATCAAGCAGCCTATCGGTCCTGTCGCGACCTTCACCCCCTGGAATTTCCCGATTTACCTCATGGCCAAGAAGCTTGCCTCGGCGCTTGCGGCGGGTTGCTCGGTGATTGCAAAGCCGCCCGAGGAAACGCCGGGCTGCACCACGGCGCTGGTCCACTGCCTGATCGATGCAGGATTGCCAACCAATGCTGTCCAGCTTGTCTTCGGCGTGCCGGATATGGTGAGCCGCCACCTGATCGCTTCACCAGTGATCCGAAAGATCAGCTTCACCGGCTCCGTCCCGGTCGGCAAGCATCTCATGAAGCTCGCGGCTGACGGGGTGAAACGCGTGACGATGGAATTGGGCGGTCATGCTCCGGTCCTCATCTTTGACGATTGTGACCTTGAAAAAACCCTCGACATGGTGGTGCCGCAAAAGTTCCGCAATGCCGGGCAGGTTTGCGTTTCCCCGACGCGTTTCTATGTCCAACAGGGCATCTATGACGCTTTCATTAAGGGCTTCGCCGCACGCACCGAGAAAGTGAAGACCGGCAGCGGGCTTGATGCGGCGACGAACATGGGGCCGCTCGCCAACCCGCGCCGTCCCGCAGCGATTGGCGCACTCGTCGAAGATGCCCGTGCCAAGGGCGCGCGTGTGCTTGCTGGCGGCGAACGCGGCGATCACGGCTTTTTCTTCCAGCCGACAGTCTTGGCCGACGTGCCGCAAGAGGCCGACATCATGTCGAACGAGCCGTTTGGCCCGGTTGCGGTCTGCAGACCGTTTGAGAGTTTCGACGAAGCGATTGAGCAGGCCAACCGCTTGCCATTTGGCCTTGCCGCCTTTGCTTTTACCGAGAATGGCCGCCGCGCCAATCTGCTCGGCGATGCGATCGAAAGCGGGATGGTGGGCATCAACACTTTTGCCATCAGCGTCGTCGATGCGCCGTTTGGCGGGGTCAAGGAATCGGGCTTCGGCAGCGAAGGCGGGCCGGAAGGACTTGAGAGCTATTTCGTGACGAAGGCGATTCATCAGGCATGACCAAAACACGCACCGGCGGCCGCATCCTTGTCGACCAGCTTGTCCTGCAAGGCTGCGACCGCATCTTCACTGTCCCCGGTGAGAGCTTCCTTGCCGTGCTCGACGCCCTCCACGATACGCCAGAAATCCAGACGGTGATCTGCCGTCAGGAAGGCGGGGTTGCCTATATGGCCTGCGCCGACGGAACATTGACCGGGCGGCCCGGCGTGGCCTTTGTGACACGTGGCCCCGGGGCGACCAATGCCTCGATCGGCGTTCATGTCGCGATGCAGGATTCGCAGCCGATGATCCTGTTCATCGGCGATGTCGATCGCGGGATGCGTGACCGTGAAGGATTTCAGGAAGTCGATTTCACGGCGATGTTCACGCCGCTCGCGAAATGGGCAACGCGGATCGACGATCCAGCGCGGATTCCCGAATATGTGGCGCGGGCTTACATCGTTGCGATGTCGGGCCGCCCCGGCCCCGTTGTGGTCGCACTCCCCGAAGACATGCTGTGCGAAGTCGCCGAAGCGCTCGACCGGCCCAGAGTGGAAAGGCCGCGACAAGCGCCGGATGTTGCAGCGATGGATCAGTTTGCGGCGCTGCTCGCAAAAGCCCGGGCGCCCGTCGCGATTGTCGGCGGTGCGGGTTGGGACGGTGATACCGCGCGGGACTTTGCTGCCTTTGCGACTGCGCACGGTATCCCCGTAGCCGGAGGATTTCGCCGTCAAGATGCCGTTGCTAATGACTGCCCCGTTTGGGCGGGCAATCTGGGCTATGGCCCCAGCCCCGCGCTCACCGCCCGGATCAAGGCCGCCGACCTGATCCTTGCCATCGGTGCCCGGCTCGGCGAGTCAACCACTGACAGCTATACGCTGGTCACGCCCGACCATCCGGGCCAGACGCTCATCCACGTCCACCCTGATCCGAATGAGCTTGGCCACGTTTACCGGACCGATCTCGCCATCTGCGCCGGGATGGCGGAATTCGCTCAGGCTGCAAAAGCATTCCCAGCCCCTCCGACGCCTTTCACTGCGGGAGCAGAGGCCCATGCGGAATGGGCTGCCTGGAGTATGCCCGCGCCGTTCGACACCCCGCTTGACCTTGGCCTGTGCGTCGCCGCGATGCGTGAGCAGCTTCCTGCGGATACGATCATCTGCAACGGTGCCGGCAATTTTTCGGGCTGGTGGCATCGCTACTGGCCCTATAGCGGCTTTGGAACGCAATTGGCACCGACAGCCGGTGCGATGGGCTATGGCCCGCCTGCCGCTGTTGCTGCCGCCCTACGCCACCCCCAGCGGATGGTCGTGGCGCTCGCAGGCGATGGCGA
>JANLQV010000016.1:0-10876 GCA_031368025.1 Sphingomonadales bacterium
CCGGCGGCACAGGCGCTGCTTTTCGCGGAAGCGGGCGCCGAATATCTCCATGTTGTCGATCTGGACGGCGCCTTTGCCGGTCAGGCCGTCAATGCAGAGGCGGTAGAGGGCATCGTGAAGGCATTTCCCGGGCATGTGCAACTGGGCGGGGGAATCAGGAACAGGGCAGCGATCGAGCGCTGGTTCGGCCTTGGCGTCTCGCGCGTCGTGATCGGGACGGCCGCACTCGAAAATCCGGCACTCGTGCGCGAGGCTGCAGCTGATTTCCCCGGCGGCATCGTTGTCGCCGTGGATGCGCGTGACGGGATGGTTGCGACCAAGGGCTGGGCGGATGTTTCGGATGTTCCGATCATCGACATGGCCCGCCGCTTCGAGGGTGCGGGGGTGGCGGCGCTCCTCTTCACCGACGTGGGACGAGACGGGTTGCTTAAAGGCTGCAACATCGAGGCGACGGTCGATCTCGCTCGGGCAACCGCCATTCCCGTGATCGCCAGCGGGGGCGTTGCGGGAATCGCCGATATCCGGATACTCTCTCTCCACGCAAAGGACGGGGTCGAAGGCGTGATCACTGGCCGGGCGCTCTATGACGGCCGCCTCGATCTGGCGACCGCACTGGCCGTGGCGTCGGCGTGATTATAATACGCTATTGGCCGCTGGTCGCGTGGACGGTGGCAGTTGCCATTTACATTGTAATGCTTTTCGATCCCGCTTTAGCTTATCGCCCGCTGATAGGGTTGCCGGCCAGCTTGACATTGTTGGCCTTGCAGTTGCGTGATCTGAATATGGGCAGAGTTCTAATGAAAAGTGGCTGGATTTACCGGGCCGAGGAGCCGGGCTTTTTCTGGTGGGGGCATGTTCTGCACGCTACAATGGCCGCCTTCGTATTGGCATTACCCTCAATTGCATAGGATTGTTTAATTGACTGTCCGTATCCGCGTCATCCCCTGTCTCGATGTGAAGGATGGCCGCGTCGTCAAGGGTGTCAACTTTGTCGATCTGCGCGACGCAGGCGATCCGGTTGAGGCCGCACGCGCCTATGACGCAGCGGGCGCGGACGAGCTGTGCTTTCTCGATATCACCGCCAGCCACGAAGGGCGCGGCACGCTGCTCGATATTGTCGCGCGGACGGCGGAGGTTTGTTTCATGCCGCTGACGGTTGGCGGCGGCGTACGTTCTCCCGACGATGTCCGCGCTTTACTCCTTGCCGGGGCGGATAAGGTGGGGGTCAACAGTGCAGCCGTCGCTCGGCCCGAACTGGTCGCGGAGCTGGCCGATCGTTTTGGCAGTCAGTGCATCGTTGCTTCGGTCGATGCCCGACGCGTTGACGGCCATTGGGAAGTGTTCACACATGGCGGGCGGCATGCGACCGGTATTGATGCTGTGGCTCATGCCGTCCGGCTTGCAGAACTCGGAGCGGGAGAATTGCTGGTCACCTCAATGGATCGGGATGGGACGCGCAACGGTTATGATCTCGAACTCACACGCACGATTGCAGATATGGTCTCGGTGCCGGTGATTGCATCGGGAGGCGTCGGCAATCTCGAACACCTGGTCGAAGGCGTCACCAAGGGACATGCCAGCGCAGTCCTCGCTGCTTCGATTTTCCATTTCGGTGAGTTGCGCATTGGCGACGCGCATGCTGCGCTGGCCGCAGCCGGTGTCGCAGTCCGGTCCCCTGTGATGCGCAGCACAGCTGTCGGTTAGCTTTACATTTACCCGAGTTGGTCAGCGAGCGTTAACCATCCAACGGCCTATGATCGAGTAGCTTTGGGAAGCTGGCAGGAAAATTGCTTGCATAACATGGTTGCAACCGCCGCGTAGCATTCAGGGGGTATCGAGCCGGTATGGCCAAAGTTAGTTTTATCGTTGTGGCATCCGCGTTGATTTTTGTACTTGCTACACCCGTGACAGCAAACGTGCCGGTTCCCGGCATCAGCACGTCCATTCCCGAGCCTTCGGATTTCGCGCTGTTCCTGATGGGCGTTGCTGGCCTCGTCATTGGCCGGCGAAGTTCGCGGCGGCGGCGTCAAGGCGACGACGACACAAAGGCTTGACCTGAACGCGCTGCCAACGCCAATGGGCTCATGGCTGATACACTCAAACGCCTCGAAACGATCATTGCCGGGCGCCGGACGGGGGATCCGTCGCAATCCTATGTCGCGAACCTGACTGCGAAGGGCCGAGCCAAGATCGCTCAGAAGGTCGGCGAGGAAGCTGTGGAAACCGCGATCGCTGCGGTTCTGGGAGACCGTGACGCTCTGACCAAAGAAGCGGCGGACTTGCTGTTCCACCTCGCGATCCTGCTCGCCGATGCCGGGCTGACGTTCGACGATGTGTTTGCCGAACTTGATGCACGCGATGGAATCTCTGGCCTTGCCGAAAAAGCGGGACGGAAGGACAACTGATGCCCATCGATGCGACGGCACCCTATGATGACCAGAACATCTTTGCGAAGATCCTGCGCGGGGAAATTCCCAACCGCACGGTTTATGAGGATGAGTGGGCGCTCGCCTTTCACGACATTGCCCCGCAGGCGCCCATCCATGTGCTGGTGATCCCCAAAGGTGCCTATGTCAGTTGGGATGATTTCACCGCCAAGGCATCGGATGCCGAGATCGCCGGTTTCGCCCGCGCTGTCGGCCATGTGGCGCGCGAACTCGGGCTTGTGGCTCCCGGTTACCGGCTGCTCGCCAACACCGGATTGCACGGACATCAGGAAGTTCCGCACCTTCACGTGCATATTTTTGGGGGCAGGCAAATGGGGCTGATGCTCCCGCGCTGATATTTTGTTGCGCAGTGCGGATTATGGGCTAGGTTCTGCCCAAGAAAAAATAAAGGGAGTTATGATGGCAAGCGCACCACACATGAGCATTTGGGGACGGATGATGGCGCGAAAGACCGTCGCCCAGGTCCAGCGCGAAACCGAAACCAGCGAACTGAAGCGAACACTGGGGCCTTGGAACCTGCTGTTCCTGGGTATCGGCTGCATCATCGGCGCAGGTATTTTCGTGCGGACGGGGAATGCCGCCGCGCTCCATGCCGGGCCGGCGGTGCTCATTTCCTACCTCATAGCCGGGTTCATCTGTGCACTTGCCGGCCTGTGCTATGCCGAACTCTCCTCGACGCTTCCAGTGTCGGGATCGGCCTATACCTATAGCTATACGACCGTCGGCGAATTCGCCGCATGGGTGATGGGGGCGCTGCTGCTGCTCGAATATGGGCTTGCCGCGTCGGTGGTCGCAGTCGGTTGGGCGGGCTATGTTGTCAGCTTGCTCGGTGATTACGGCATCCATATTCCAGCCGCGCTCACTGGCCCCGCCGGTCACGCGCTGATGCGCGGCAGCGGAACGGAAATGACTCCGGTGCTGGACGCTGCCGGGATTCCGGTCACGACGATCTTCAATCTTCCCGCTTTTCTGATCTGCATGGCGCTCGCGTCCCTGCTGGTCATCGGCGTTTCCGAAAGCGCCAAATTCAACAATGTCATCGTCGCGATCAAAACAAGCGTCATCATCGCCTTCATCATCATCGGCGGCTGGTTCGTAATCCAGCATTACGATACGCTCAAGGCCAATTGGGATCCGTTCATCCCGCCGCCCACGGGAGAGAAAGGCGAGTTCGGTTGGAGCGGCATCATGCGTGCGGCCTCAATCGTCTTCTTCGCCTATATCGGCTTCGAAGCGGTTTCGACGGCCGGGCAGGAAGCCAAGAACCCGGCAAAGGATATGCCCTTTGGCCTGCTGGGCAGCCTCTTTGTGTGCACAATTCTCTACATACTCGTCTCGATCGTGCTGACCCTGCTCGTCAACTACAAGGTGCTCAACGTGCCCGATCCGGTCGCAGTCGCTGTCGATGCGCTAGGGCCGCAATGGGCCTGGTTTGCAAAAATCATCAAGGTCGGTGCGATCGTCGGGTTGACCTCGGTTGTTCTGGTGCTGATGTACGGCCAGACCCGGATTTTCTACACGATGGCGCGCGACGGGCTGCTGCCCCGCATCTTTTCGATCATCCACCCCAAGTTCAAGACGCCTTGGATCAACACGATTCTTGTTGGGCTGATCACTGCCTTCGCTGCCGGATTTTTCGACATCAACACGTTGGGCGACATGACCTCGGTCGGGACGCTGGCGGCGTTCGCGATTGTCTGCCTTTCGGTGATGTGGCTACGACGGACGCATCCAGAAATCCCGCGCGGGTATCGTGTGCCCTTTTATCCGGTCGTGCCGATACTCGGGATCATATTCTGCATCGGCCTCATCTTCTCGGTCGAGACGCGCGTCCTGATCTTCTTCGCTTGGTATACGGCGGCGATGATCGTCCTGTATTTCGTTTACGGGATGCGCAATTCGAACCTTCAGCACGGCGAACCCGCGACGGGTGCGCCAGACATGACCGAGCTGCCCGGGCCGGTGGTCGAATAGGGTTCAAAGTTCCTGGAGGGGAGGGAAAGGGGAGGCGTCGGCTTCCCCTTTTTCGTTTCAACCCAACCGTGCGGCCACCAGTGCGGCCAGATCGGCCTCGGGGCGCGGACCATAGTGGGAGATCACTTCAGCAGCGCAGACCGCACCCATCGTCAGGCAGTCGGAGACCGAGCGACCCGCGACTTGCCCGGCAAGGAAACCCGCAGCGAACAAATCGCCCGCGCCAGTCGTATCGACCACTCTGGCAACGGATTCCGCATGGACTTCGACGCGGACGCCATCCTTCACAGCCAGTGCGCCGTGTTCCCCGCGCGTCACGACGAGGAGCGGGACTTTGGCAGCAATTGTCGCGACGCTTCCGTCGAAATCGTCCGACTGCATCAATGAATGCATTTCGGCCTCGTTTGCGAATAGGATGTCAATCTCGCCATTGTCGATCAAGGCGTTGAAACTGTCGCGGTGGCGTTCGATGCAAAAAGCGTCGGACAGGGTGAAGGCGACCTTGCGGCCTGCTTCCCGCGCAATTCGGATCGCGCCTTGCATCGCGGCGCGCGGCTCTTCAGGGTCCCAGAGATAACCTTCGAGATAGAGGATCGCGGCGCTTTCGATCATCTCCCGATCCAGCGCGGAGACCGGCAAATATTGTGAAGCGCCAAGGAACGTGTTCATCGTCCGCTGCCCGTCGGGGGTGACGAGGATCAGGCACTGGGCCGTGGGCGGCTCACCTTCGCGGATGGGCGTGGTGAAGGCGACGTCGATTGCGCGGATATCGTGGCTGAACACATTGCCGAGCTGATCATTGGCTACCTGCCCGATAAAGCCGCATTTGTGGCCGAGTGCGGCCATTCCGGCGACGGTGTTAGCCGCCGAGCCCCCGCTGATCTCGCGACCCGGCCCCATTTTGGAATAGAGATCGGTTGCGCGCTCAGCACTGATTAACTGCATTGACCCCTTGGCCAGATTCTCGCTGATGAGGAAGGTTTCGTCGGCGGTTGCGATCACGTCGACGATCGCGTTGCCGATGGCAACAATATCAAGGCTGGCTGCGGTCACGCGTGGGGTCCTCACAGGATTGGAAAGCGCGTCGCCTAGCGATGGCGAGGCAGCATCGCAAGGGTGCGATTGACAGTGCGCCGCGCGTTGCGCATCTGTTGGCGATGTTGCGTAACTTATCAATCGGCGGCTTGATGCTGCTGGCGGCCTGCGCCGCAGTGCCCAAGCCGCAGCCGGTCGCCATTGCGCGACCTCTCCCCGCACCGATCCGCACCACGGGGCTGGAGCGCGTGATCGGGCAGGATGCCCGCCGCCTCGTCATCCTGTTGGGCGCTGCCGATCAGGATGTCTGGGAAGCGGATGCCCGCAAGCTCCAGTTCGGTAGCCCGATCTGCGTGATGGATGCCTATCTCTACCCGCCTGCAAAGGGGAAGGAGCCGCTTGTCACCTATGTCGACGCCCGCCAGCCCGACGGCAAACCGATAGACCGCGCCTCATGCGTCGCTGCGCTGACCCGCCGGATCGAGGCGCGTTAAATCCTATTTTTACGCCTGATAGGAATGTAACGATTGCAATGTAAGGGAATGCTCCGCGAAAGTTCTGATTGTCCGGGCCTGCTGCGGATTCTTTGAACCGTGAATATTTATCGATTTCCACAGCCGGAGCGCGGGCCGAGCGGCGCAATCGCACATGGGGTTATGGCTGCAACCCGCCGAACGCAAAAATGACCAGCAGAAGGCCAAACGCAGCGAGGATTGCCAATCCAATACGCAAATTCCGGGCCAATGTTGCTGGCGTTGATGATGCGGTATCGGAGGGAATGATGCGGGCACCGCAGGATGAGCACCTGGAAACACTCTTCTCTATCGGTTCGAAACAGCGCCAGCATGTTCTGGCCATCGTGTCAGCGTGCCTGATTTATGATTCTGCCGAAAACTGCAGAATGAAGCTGAACATCAAATTTGCAGCCGATCATAAAGTCCAGTTCCCACGCAACTTTGGCAGGCAGCGATTCGAGGCCAGGCAATTTGAGCCATACCCGGTCACCGGGAACAAGTTTGTACGGCCAATCTGTGCGAAATCCCTGAGAAGACAGATCATGGAGCTTGATCGTTTCGGTGGTGCCGCCTTCCTGACGGAGCGTCGGCCCATCAAGATTGACGCGTTCACGTTCTTCCCGACGTTGCTGTGGCGTTCTGCCGTTGTTGGCGTCGTCGTCGGTCAATGACATAGTGCGGCAACCTATAGCCAATACTGCGTTCGCATAATGTAAAACTATTGCAATGTTGTCCAGCCCCGGACGGGTTTTCGGACCAAGTGTTCCGTCCATTTGACTGCGGCATTCGTGGTATGCTGCAATGATTATCAAAGCATTACGGGATGGCTGGCAGGGAAGCCCAATTCCCCCAGTGCCCATTCCGCCGCTTCCGCTACAACCTCCGACCCATCTGCCATCAACGCCTCAAGCGGGGCTCTGAGCCTCACATCCCGGCTGTTTCCTGCCGCAATCGCTGCGTTGCGGACCATCCGGTCGCGGCCGATGCGTTTGATCGGGGAGCCGGAGAATACCTCGCGAAACGCACGGTCATCAAGCGCCAGAAGGTCAACAAGGGCTGGCGCGGTCAGTTCGGCGCGGGGGGCAAAAGCGATGTTGGCTGCGGCGCTCTGCGCAAACTTGTTCCACGGGCAGACGGCCAGGCAATCATCGCAGCCATAGATACGGTTGCCGATGGCGCGGCGGAATTCGTTCGGGATCGGGCCTTTATGCTCGATCGTCAGGTAGGAAATGCAGCGCCGGGCATCGAGTTGGTAGGGCGCGGGGAAGGCGTCGGTCGGGCAGGCCGTCTGGCAGGCGGTGCAGCTTCCGCACTGATCGGCATGCGGCATGTCCGGCTCAAGCTGGAGCGTGGTGAAGATGCTCCCCAGGAACAGCCAACTGCCATGTTCTGCGCTGACCATGTTGGTGTGTTTCCCCTGCCAGCCAAGGCCCGCCGCGCTGGCGAGCGGCTTTTCCATCACCGGTGCTGTATCGACGAACACTTTTACCCCAGCCCCCGTTTCGGCGACCAGCCAGCGGGCAAGGGCCTTCAGCGCCTTTTTCACGGTATCGTGATAATCCTTGCCTTGCGCATAAACTGAAATTCGCCCCCGCGACCGCGCCTCGGCCAATGCCCGTGGATCGGTTGCGGGGGCATAGCTCATCCCCAGCGCGATTACGCTTCGGGCTTCGGGCCATAGTGCCTGCGGACTGGCGCGTTGATCGGCGCGGTCGGCCATCCAGTCCATTTCGCCTGCTGCCCCGGTTTCCAGCCAGCCCTGCAATGGCTCGGAATGATCCTGGTCCGCGCGTGTCACCCCGAATGCGACAAAGCCAAGCCTTTCAGCCTCGGCCTTTAACGCGATTTTCAGGGACTGCTTGTCAGGGAACATTCTCGCACGCTACCACGCGGGCAGGATTTGTGGAGGTTCGAATTGTCATTCACGGATGATCGTCCAGTCTGGGCGTCGGGACTGGTCAAGAGTTTCGGCAAGTCGCAGGCCGTGAAGGGCGTCAGCCTCAGCGTGCCGAAGGGCTCAATCTATGGCGTGCTTGGCCCCAATGGAGCGGGCAAGACGACAACCCTGAGGATGCTGCTGGGGATCATTGACCCCGATCAGGGCGAACGCCGGTTGCTGGGCGAAACCAGCCCTCGCCTTGTCAGCCATCGCGTCGGTTATCTGCCCGAAGAGCGGGGGCTCTATCCGTCGATGAAGGCGCGCGAGGCGATTGCCTTTATGGGCGCGCTGCGTGGCCTCGACTGGGCCGAAGGGCGCAAGCGCGCCGACGAGGCGCTCGAAGCGGCTGGCCTTGGCCATATCGCGCACGGCAAGATCAGGAGCCTTTCCAAGGGCATGGCGCAGCTTGTCCAGTTGCTCGGTTCCCTGATCCACAAGCCCGAACTGATCGTGCTGGACGAACCCTTTTCGGGGCTCGACCCGGTCAATCAGGAATTGCTCGAAACGCTGATCCTTGGCGAACGCAATCGCGGGGCAACGATCCTGTTTTCAACGCATGTGATGGGCCATGCCCAGCGGATCTGCGACCGACTGTCGATCATCGCGGGCGGCAAGGTGCGGTTTGAAGGAACGGTTGACGAAGCACGCGAGACATTGCCGATGAAGGCGCATTACGTGCCGTGTTCGGGAGAAAATGAGGTGCGCGCGCTGCTTCCCTTTGATGCCGAGCAATCTGGCAAGGGTTGGCGCTTCACCGTGCCGGAAGGCGGGGCTGAAAAGCTCGTGATGGACCTGGTGAAGGCCGGGCACGGCATTGCCGGCCTTTCGATCGAACGACCTGGATTGCACGATGCCTTTGTCCGCATCGTCAATGCCGTGAAGGCTGAAGCGGCGGAGACAACTTCATGAAACAGGTGATCCGTTACGGGCTCGTGATTGCCCGCCGCGATTTCATGGCTGTGGTCGCAAC
This sequence comes from Sphingomonadales bacterium, assembly GCA_031368025.1. GTDB lineage: Bacteria > Pseudomonadota > Alphaproteobacteria > Sphingomonadales > Sphingomonadaceae > Aquisediminimonas. Next base: position 8,881 of record JANLQV010000016.1, read on the forward strand.
GCCAACATTTCTGCTTTTTCTCCTGACGCCATTCCTGATGTTGGGCATCAGTGTTGCCAGTGGTTTCGGCGGCGCCTACCTTGCCAAGGGATCGGATGACGCGCGCGAAATGATCGTCATCGCCACCCCGGTCGATGCCGTGCGACTGCAGGCTGAGGAACTATCCGTCCGCAAGCGCCTTTATGGCAGCGATCGAGGGCCACCTTCGATGCGGATCGTGGCCCCCGAACCAGACAGTGTTGCACAACAGAGGAAGCTCTTTGCCCGCACGGATGTGGATGTTGCTGCGATCATGAGCGGCCCGCTTCAAAATCCTGTCATCGCTCATCGCCCCGGCGAAGCGAACGATGCCAGATTTCTTGCGATGATAGCGGAAGACGTATTGCGGGCAGATCGGCTGGGGCAGGCATCGGGCAAGATACTGAGCACACCCGACATTCGCGAAATTCAACAGAATGCGCCTACCAAATCAAGGCAGCAAAGCACTGGCAGCGGTGCCGTCGTGATCATGTTCATGCTAACGATCATGCTCGCCAGCCAGGCGGTCGGGACGCTGGCGGAGGAGAAATCGAACAAGGTGATTGAAATCCTTGCTGCGTCGGTTCCGCTCGAATCGGTCTTTTTTGGAAAGCTGATCGGCCTGTTCGGGATCGCTTTGGTTTTTGTCGCTTTTTGGGGCACTTTGGCGACGGTGGGGCTGAGCATTGTGCCGCCGAGCGCGGGGTTGGCCAGCTTTGCGCCGGTGATCGGCATGCCGCTTTTCATCACCTTTGCGGGATGTTATTTTGCGATGGCCTTCATGTTGCTCGGTGCTATTTTCCTCGGTGTCGGGGCGCAGGCTTCGACGATGCGGGAAATCCAGATGCTGTCGCTGCCGATCACAATCTTTCAACTGGTCATGTTCGGGCTCTCAATGGCTGCGGCTGGCAGCCCGGACTCGGGGGTTGCGCGCTTTGCCCAGATTTTCCCGTTCAGTTCTCCCTTTGCAATGGCGGCGCGTGGCGCGACTGACCCGGCGATCTGGCCGCATCTGCTGGCGCTGGTCTGGCAATTGCTGTGGGTTGTGATCACCATCGCTCTTGGCGCCCATTTCTTTCGTTACGGCGTGCTGAAGTCGGGCGTCGGGCCGTTCAGGGCATTGAGTCACATGCTCCGCAAAACGACACAAAATGGCGCAAATCTCCATTGACAAGGATGTAAATAGTGGCAAAGTGCAACTGATTCCATAACGGAGCGAGAGGAGCAACCCGGTGGCCACGGCATTCAAGCTTGACGAAAACGCGATCAATCCGCTCGATGTGAGCCGGGCCTCACTTTATACCGAACATAAATGGGAAGCGCCGTTCGAACGGTTGCGCGCTGAAGCGCCGGTCTATTGGTGCGCAGAAAGTGAGTTCGGGCCTTACTGGTCGGTATCGAGCTACAAGGCGATCCAGCATGTTGAGGCGCTGCCGGACATTTATTCCTCGTCATGGGAAGTCGGCGGAATCACCATCGCCGACCGCGATCAGTATGAAGATGCCAAGATCCAGATGCCGATGTTCATCGCGATGGACCGGCCCAAACATAGTGACCAGCGGCGCACTGTTTCCCCGGCCTTCACGCCAAGTGAAATGGTCCGGATGGCGACCGAGATCCGTCAGCGCACCGGCGAAACGCTGGATTCTCTGCCCTGGGGCGAACGGTTTGACTGGGTTGATAAGGTATCGATCGAACTGACCACGGGCATGCTGGCCTTGCTGTTCGATTTCCCCTGGGCCGATCGCCGCAAGCTGACCGAATGGTCTGACTGGGCGGGTGATATCGAAATCGTGAAAGACCCCACCAAGCGCGATGCGCGGCTTGAAATGCTTTATGAAATGGGCGGCTATTTCAAACGGCTTTGGGATGAACGCGTCGATAAGGAGCCGACGCCTGACTTGATCTCGATGATGATCCATTCCGAGGCCATGAAGGATATGGAGATGGGGGAGTTCATGGGAAACCTTGTTCTCCT
>JANLQV010000270.1:0-2860 GCA_031368025.1 Sphingomonadales bacterium
GGCAAATCCGGCCGATGCATTCGAGATCGATCCAGCCGTGCTGATCGCGGCGCATAAGGCGCAGCGGGCAGGAGGGCCAAGGCTGATCGGCTGTTATCACTCGCATCCCAACGGTGTTGGCGAGCCATCGGCGCGTGATGGCGAGTCAGCCTGGGGAAGCGATACGCTGTGGCTGATCGTCGCCGCCAACCGTCTGACGGCGTGGAGAAATGGCACGGCACATGCGTTCTGTAGGATCGACATTGAGCAGGACGACTGAGCGCCGCGCCTTGCAACCGCTGCGCCCTTCGGCCAAGGGGGCTGCAAATCAGGGGATTTGACGTCATGGCGATGGATGCGATCGATTTTGCCAGCCTTTTGTGTTCGCGGCTTTGCCACGACTTGTTGAGCCCGGTTGGGGCGCTCAACAACGGCATCGAACTGCTGGCCGATGAGCATGATCCCGAAATGCGCGGCAAAGTGCTCGAGCTGCTCGCGGATAGTGCGCGCGCGTCGGCGAACAAGCTCAAATTCTTCCGGCTGGCCTTTGGCGCGGCAGGCGGCTTCGGCGAACAGGTTGATGCGCGCGAGGCCAAGACGGCAATCGAGGGCGTCTTCGGCGCGAGCGGGCGCGTCCAGCTTGGTTGGCTCGTCGGCGACGCGACACTGTCCAAGCCGGCCATCAAGCTGTTGTTGAATTTGGCACTGATCGCTGGTGACGCGCTGGTCCGTGGCGGTCGGCTGGATGTGGGCGCCGAAACGCGCGATAATGTCACCGAAATCGTTATCCGGGCCGAAGGCGAACGACTGGTGCTCGATCCCGAGCTGAGGCTTGCGCTGCTTGGGCAGGTCGATGAGGACAGGCTGGCGCCGCGCGCAGCGGCGGCTTGGCTCACGCACAAGCTGGCCACAATGGGCGGTGGGTCGATCCAGGCGTCTGATCCGGTCGAACCGTTCCTGCTATTTGGGGCCACGATCCGCGCGGCATAATCTTTCGTTTTCGTTCCCCTCCCGCAAGCGGGGGGTTAGGGGTGGGCATGGCTTCCGATTCTCAGCGAAACCTTCCCGATCCGATCCATAATCGGGAAACTGGCGGCCTGACGTCGCGCGACATCCTCATAGCCTGCGTCATGAATGTCATGTGGGGGCTGAACCTGATCGCGGTGAAGATGGGCGTCGATCTCGTATCGCCGCTGACGGCGGCATGGCTCCGGCAGGCGATGGTGCTGGTCATCTGCCTGCCCGGTCTCAAGATCATTCCCGGGAAGATGCGCGAACTCCTTCTCCTCGGGCTGTTATCGGGCGCGGTCTTTTACATTTTCATCAATCTGTCACTCGCTGTTGCGGACAATGTCAGCGCGCTGGCCATTGCAGGGCAGTTGGGCGTGCCCTTTTCGCTGATCATGGCCATCATCTTTCTGGGAGAGCGGATCCACAAATACCGGATCGCAGGGATCGTATTAGCCTTTGGCGGTGTGGTGATGCTGGTTTTCGATCCGGCCATTGCGCATGAAAAGGCCGGGATCGCTCTCACGGCCGGGTCCTGCGTGATCTGGGCGTTCTGCTCGCTGATCCAGAGGCGGCTGGTCGGCACGCCGGTTTTGACGATCTATGCCTGGATCGGGCTGATCGGATGCATCGTCCTGTTACCGGTCGCCTTGTTCTTTGAGCCGCAGAGTTTTGCACGATTGCCCTCGCTGCCGCTTTCGACCTTTGGCTGGATCCTTTTTTCCGCCCTTGGCTCGACAGTGATCGGGCAGGGAGCGATGAGCATCCTGCTCCAGCGCCATCCGGTGAGTACTGTGGTGCCGCTGACACTATTGGCGCCGGTAATTGCGATTATCGCGTCCTCGGCCTATTTCGGGACGAAGCTGACGCCGCCAATGATCGCAGGCGGTGTGATCGTGATGATCGGGGTTGCCATCGTCACGATCCGGACGGCGCGCGTGAGGGAGGCTGAAGAACGGTCATGAGCGCGATCATCGACACGCTTTCCCCCAATTTCGACGAACGCACACTGCCGGTGACGATGGTCGTACTGCACTATACGGGCATGCAGGATGCGGCGTCCGCAATCGCGCGCCTGACCGATCCGGACGCCAAGGTCTCCGCGCATTACCTGATCGCCGAGGATGGCCAGATCGTGCGGATGGTCGACGAAGGGAAACGCGCCTGGCATGCCGGGAAATCATTCTGGCGCGGCACCACAGACATTAATTCGGCCAGCGTTGGGATTGAGATCGTGAATCCAGGACATGAGTTCGGCTATCGCCCTTTCCCGATCGCGCAGATCGACGCCCTCATCCTGCTCATGCGCGAGATCACGCTGCGTTATCGCATCACCCGGGGCAATGTTGTCGGTCATTCTGACATCGCCCCGGCGCGCAAGGACGATCCGGGGGAACTGTTTCCGTGGGAGAGACTCGCAAAATTGCGACTTGCCCTGCCGAGCCCGACGAAGAACCTTATGGACCCCCACTGGACGGATGCCGGCTTTCTCCTGGCTCTGGAACGGTTCGGTTACGAGGTGACTGACCCGCTTGCCGCCGTCCGCGCTTTCCAGAGGCGCTTTCGGCCCAACATCATCGACGGGATCATCGATGGCGAATGCCGGGCAAAGCTGCTCGCGCTTCTCCTGCCACGGCCGATGGGAGACGATTGAAGCGGTTTTTGTTGCGAAGCGTTTGCACAAACGAAAAATGAGGATCGTGATAATGACAAAGGAACTTCTTCTTGCAGTAGGCGCTACCGCGCTAACCCTGTCGTCCTCACAACTCGCTGCTTCCAGCTGTCAAGCGCCCAAGACTATTGCGATTGCCTTTTCTAAAGGTGCGCGCTGCTGGACTTACCAAGGCGATGCTACCCATTTCGTTGGAAATTT
>JANLQV010000409.1:0-2774 GCA_031368025.1 Sphingomonadales bacterium
CGATGCCCATCTCATCAGGCTCGGTGCCCGCCGCAGCCATGCCAACATAGCGGCCGAGCGGCGTCAGCCCGCGCTTTGCGGCCAAAGCCGCTTCCATCACGACCACCGCCGAAGACCCGTCGGATAACTGGCTGGCATTGCCCGCCGTGATGACGCCGCCATCAATCACCGGCCTCAGTGATTTCAGACCTTCGAGCGTCGTTTCGGGGCGATTGCCTTCGTCCTTTGAGATCGTCACGTCGTGAAAGGTGACTTCGCCGGTTTCCTTGTTGGCGACGCCCATCTTGGTGGAGACGCTGACAATCTCATCGTCGAACTTGCCAGCGGCCTGCGCGGCAGCGGTCCGCTGTTGCGACTGGAAGGCATATTCGTCCTGTGCATCGCGGCTGATGCTGTAACGGCTGGCAACGATTTCGGCGGTCTGGAGCATCGGGATATAGATGTTCGGGTGCATCGCCACCAAGCCGTCGTCGCGGCCAACGCGCATTTCCTTCGTTTGGACGAGCGAGATCGAGTCCTGACCACCCGCCACGACAACATCCATGCGGTCAACAATCACCTGCTTGGCGGCGGTCGCGATTGACATCAGGCCCGACGAGCATTGGCGATCCATGCTCATGCCTGAAACGGTCACCGGAAGGCCCGCGCGCAGTGCAACCTGACGCCCGATATTGCCGCCCTGAGTGCCTTGCTGGAGCGCGGCGCCCCAAACGCAATCATCGACTTCAACCGGATCGATCTTCGCCCGTTCGACGGCAGCCGCGACCGAGTAGGAGCCGAGCGTCGCGCCGGTGGTGGCGTTGAACGCGCCGCGATAGGCTTTGCCAATCGGAGTGCGGGCTGTGGAAACGATAAGGGCGTCACGCATGGGAATTTCCTTGGATAATGGGGGTTAGACGAAAAACTGGCTGATCCACTCGGCGATCAAAGCGGGCTTGTCCTCGCCTTCGATCTCCACGGTCACTTCCTGCAATTGCTGCCACTGGCCGGGACGCTTTTCTTCGAGTGCCGCCAGTTTGAACCGCGCGCGCACCCGCTTTCCTGACTTGACCGGCGCGAGGAAGCGCAACTTGTCGCAGCCATAATTGACACCCATCTTGATCCCGTCGAGATGCGGCAGGTTCGCCTTGGCTGACAAGACCGGCATCAGCGAAAGCGTCAGGAAACCGTGTGCGATGGTCGTGCCAAACGGCGTCATCTTGGCCATTTCGGGATTCACATGGATGAACTGGTGATCGCCTGTCGCATCGGCAAACTTGTTGATCATCTCCTGATCGACAGTGATCCATTCGGATACGCCGGTTTCCGTGCCGACCTTCGCCAGCAATTCTTCTTTCGTCACAACGGGCATTGGCTTTCCTCTCGCTTTGCGCGCGCAATATTATTACAACGCCTTCAAATCACGCCGACGAAATAGGGCCCCAGCTAGGGAAGAGTCAAAGGTCATGGATTCCGCAACGTCCGTTATGCGTCACCTCTATCGCGCATCCGAGCCAGAGGTGTTGAAGCCCCTCTTGTCCCATGCCATGTCGGCGCCGGATGAACGCGCGATGATTGTCTCGCGCGCGACCGACCTGATCGCCGATCTGCATTCTGCGCAAGGATCCGGTTGGGTCAATCAATTCCTTCAGGAATACCGTCTGAACACTCAGGAAGGCGTCGCGCTGCTGTCGCTGGCAGAGGCTTTTCTGCGTGTCCCCGATCCGGAAACCGCCGATGCCCTGATCGCGGACAAGCTGGGCGACGCAGACTGGCGTGCGCATTCGGGCAAGTCGCATTCGACACTGGTCAACTCTGCAACCTGGGGGCTGGTGATCGGTCGAGCGCTGGTCAGCGAGAAGGATGACGCGGGAACGCTGCGCCGCCTGATCTCGCGCGCGGGCGAACCGTTTGTGCGGCAGGCTGTGGGCGCTGCGATGCGGATGATGGGTGAAATCTTCGTGATGGGGCGCACCATTGCCGAAGCGACCGAGCGCATGGCGCGGCCCGAGCATAAGGGTTTCACTGCCAGTTTCGACATGCTGGGCGAAGCCGCGCGGACCTTTGAAGATGGCGAACGCTATTTCGCGTCCTATCTCGCGGCCATCGAAGCGACCGGCGCGGGGCATTCAATCTCGGTCAAACTCTCCGCGCTCCACCCGCGCTATGAAGTCGCGCATTGGGACACGTGCGTGCCGATGCTTTCCGAGCTGCTCGAAACGCTGTGCGAGGCTGCCGCGCGGCGCGGGATCGCGTTGACGGTCGATGCCGAGGAATCCGAACGGCTCGAAATGAGTCTGGAGATCATCAGCCATGTTGCCCACCTCCCCTCGCTTAGGGGTTGGGACGGGTTGGGCATGGCGATTCAGGCTTATGCGAAACGAGCAAGCGCAGTGGTCCGCTGGGCCGACGAGCTGGGTGGCGCGACCGGACGGCGGATCGCCGCACGGCTGGTCAAAGGCGCCTATTGGGACAGCGAGATCAAGCGGACTCAAGAGGCGGGCCTGTCCGACTATCCACTCTTCACCCGCAAGGCCGCAACCGACGTGTCATGGCTGGCCTGCGCCAAGGACATGCTGGCGGCGAAGAACATCACGCCGGCCTTTGCAACGCACAACGCGCTGTCCGTGGCGACGATCCTCGAATGGGCGGGGAGGAGCCGCGATTTCGAATTCCAGCGCCTCCACGGGATGGGCGAAGGACTTTATGAGCGGCTGGTGCGCGATCAGGGCTATCATTGCCGGATCTACGCCCCGGTGGGCGGGCATCGCGATTTGCTCGCCTATCTCGTGAGG
>JANLQV010000434.1:0-8053 GCA_031368025.1 Sphingomonadales bacterium
AGAAACGAATAACATACGAGATCGATGATTTGTGTTCCATCAAATACTGTATTTTGTCGAGGCGCCGAAGGACGCCTGTTCATGGACGAAGATCATGACTGGAGCAAAGACAAGGGGATCGCTGACGAGAGTCATTTTAACGAATTCGTGCCGCTAGCGCGCGGAGAGTTAGTTTCTCCTTTGATTAGGAAGCAAGGGGTAAAAAATGCGGACTATCTATTTCGTAGCGATCGAATTGTAGCCGAACACAAGATTCTTGAAACCGATTTTGCTCAAACTCCCGAGGTGATAGCGAAGGTCGACACGGCATTTGCAAAATACCCGAATGACAAATTCGACGCTCCAACCCACCCTCTATACCGCGAGCTTTTTGGAATTCTTAGAATACCGATAAAGAGAATTGTCGAGAAGGCAAACAAGCAGATTAGAGAGACCAAATTGGAACTCAATCTCCTCGATCATCGAGGCCTAATTTTTCTGGTCAACGACAATTTTCGTACCGCACCTCCCGGGCTAGTCCGCGATATAATTCGAAATATTGTTGGTGAGAAGGAGCGTTATCGCAGCGTGGATTGCGTAATCTACATGACCAATCACTATGTGGAATTATCAGAAGTGCCATTCGCAACTTTGCTTTGGGCTCCTATCTACAAGGGAAATCCTTCCAAGCACCTACACGAGTTTGTTGATTGGTTGGGAGCTGAATGGAGCGCCTATATGGAGCGAAAGATTGGACCGTTTGACGGATCGGCACAAATGAATAATCTTGATTGGAACAGAGCCTATGTCGTTTCAGGCCCTTCACGCTTCGAGCGATACGAAGGCGACGACGTGTGATTGGAGACTTGCCTCTCAGTCTAGTCGCAATTGTTGCCGCTCCAATTTTTGGCAGCATTGGTTGGCTCATAGTGCGCCGAGTCACGCGAGCGCGACAGACGGAAGAAACTGAAAGGTTGCTAGCCGGGGTCGAACTTGTTGCAAAACTCAAAGACGCTGGTCTTTCAATGGAAGAGGCACGGAAACTTGTCGCCGAGTTAGGTCAGGGCGGAACGCCTCAACTACCAAAGCAGGTTACCCAAGTCGACGAAAGCAATAGCGAGCCAGTTGCATACCAAAACACTATCGCGATGAAAATTAGAATTAGTGCTCGACAGGATTCTCTAAACGCACAACTAACAGAGGCTGCTGTTGATTTGGGCTTACTCTTACAGGATGAAGAGTCGAAGCTGGCAGTCGAAGCGCAAGCTGCGTGGCAAGAGTATTGTCACCGGGAATCGGCCTTTGCGGCATCGTTGGCTGCAGGCGGCACGGCGGAAGGTCTCTTCTATTTGGCTACGGCAGTCGATCTCACAACCGCCCGAATTGAGCAGGTGAAAGAGCAAACCCGCGAGCGGCTCCTGCTATAAAGATTTTTGGGTCACGGTGACACGTGCGATAACCCCCAAACTTACCCGCGCCAGATATTGAAGTAACGCGGACACAAAGCAGGTCGAACCGCCGCAAGGCTCTAGTGCGCGTCGATATTCAAGAAGCTGACGTCTGCGCCCGAGCACGACAGGTGCAGCGTGTCGCGCTGCGGATGGCGCAGCGTCGCGACCTTTTCGTGGGGATGGGTCTTGCCGATCCGAACGGTCATAAGCCCCTGCGGGTCGATGTCGATGCGGAAGGTAATGGGCTTTTCAAATTCGCTTTGGGCGAAGCTCTGCTCTTCATGACCCAGTTCCAGGGCGAAATCGACAACAGTGCGATCGCTAATGCCCGTGGCAACCAGCCCCGCGCAATCGCATTCCGCGCTGCTGCGCTTGCTGTCCTCGATGCTGACTTTCGCGATCGAGGTCCATCGCGAACCGAAGTCCGCCGAATGCATGTTGATCCGCCCGGTGATGGTGGTCTTGCCCGCAATATCGATCAGGTATTCCTCGTAGTGCCCGTTGGCGGCGCTACAGCGCCAAGTCTCGGTGTCCTGCGCCCCGGCGCGTGAACAGCAAGCGATAAGGGCGGTGCCGCACGCCAGCGCCAGACGCACCCTTCCCGAAGCCGATACCATTTCGCTGCGCCCTTCCGATGCCTGCCGACCTGCGGAAGCGTAGGGTGTGGAAGCTAAAGGGGGCTTAACGCGCCGCGAGTGAAATGTCGGTGGGAATATAGTAACCTAGTAACGGTGACACGTGCAATAACCCCCAATTCCAGAAGCCCCTACAACCCCCGCCCATCCACCTTCCTCACCTCTACCCCCGCCAGCACATCATCCCCGAACATCCGCAGATTCACGCCCATCCGGTCGAGCGTCCGTTCCGGCAGCGGCGTCCAATGCGTCGTGCAGCCGCAGATGGTGCAGTGGTGGGTGGCGAGCCAGGTTTCGTCCAGGTCGGCGCGGATATAGGCGGCCAGCGCGCCCGGCGCGGCTTCGATCCGCACCGCGCTTTCCGGAAAATAGCACCAGAGCCCGCCCAGCTTCGTGCACAGCGTGCAGTTGCACTCGTTCACAAAATCCGGCGTGCGCGGCAGGGTGATGCGGACGGCGCCGCAATGGCAGGTGCCTGTGATCGCTGTGTCGGTCATATCGTCACGCGCTCCGTTTCGTTACGGCGAGGACGACCACGGCGCATTCAAACCGGCACCGCGATCTGTTTCCCCGCAAACACCGCCTGCCAGTTCTCGATTTCCGCCACCACGATATCGTCGATCGCATGGGCAAGGTTGGCGACCTGCGCATAGCGGATATGCCCGTCTGCGACGCTCTTCAGGTTTTCGATGCGCTGTTCGACCGCTTCCAGTTTCTCCGCCGTCACTTCGGAAATTGCCGCAAAGCGTTCGAAATCGCCGAAATAGCGGATGCCGGCAAAAGCCCCGCCGAGCGCGGGCAGGGCCACGCCGAGAAAGGTGAAGGATTTGGAGACATTATGGGCAATCGGTTCGGGGATGATGCCAAATGCCCCCGCCGCGACCAGCATCAGGTAGATCGCGACTGCCGCAACCGCGAGGCTGAACAACGCTTCGGACATCCGGTCAAGATTGTGATGCACCGTGGTCAGGCGCTTTGCCTTGAGGCTGTGATAATTCCGCTGCAACCGGGCGTGGTGGCCGAGCAGTTCTTCGAGCGCCGTGCGCAGATAGGCTTGGGTGACGATCAATCGCGGCAGCGCGAGATCGCGAAACGCCAGGCGCGCATAATATTCGGGCCATTGCGTCTCGGAGCCACGCGGCCAGCGGCCCGGCGAACGCGCCACGCCCAGCAACAGCATGATCGGCGCGTGGCGGAAATATTCGGCAACGCGCCGGGTTTCGAACCACCGCCCGTGCCAGCGCCGCCTCCGGCCAATGGTCGTGATCGCGAGGATGGAGACGAGCAAGCTGAACTCGAACAGCGCGAAAGGCCATTTGGAATCGGCCCCGGCAAAAGGGAGGTAGGAAACCCCGCCGATGATCGCGAAGGCGGACAGAAGGAAGTTCGTGACCATTCCGCCGCGATAGGCATCCGACAAATAGGTCGAAAGGCCGTCCGCCCAAGCAAAGCGCTGCATCACCTGCGCTTCGATCTTGTCGACGAAATCGGCATCCCGCCCCGGAAGCGCCTGCGCACTGGCGAGCAGCACCGCCCCGGATCCGGACGCAATGTCTTCCGGCCGTTCGTAAACCTGGACGAGGCTGGAGAGAGCGCGTCGCTTGCCGCCGCCGCCAAACAGCGCTTCGATCCGCCGATACGCATGAAATCGCCGGTGGCTGCGCGGATGCCATTGTTCGGTGTGAAAGCGGATGGCGCGTTCATCCTGATCCGCCGCGGGCGGGTTGATAATGGCCTCGATCAACGCCGCGACATCGCCCTCCGAATGATCCGGGCTGTCAGCCAGGATCGATTCCGGCGTCCGCAGAAGCTTCAGCCGATCGGGATCGCGCGCGTCAATCCAGATGACTGGCGCGCCACTTTCAAGGGCGGCAGCAATGGTATGGCGCGTCCCGCCGACTGACCCGGGCGTGATGCCATCCCAGATGGCGATCAGCACGTCGGATTGTTCGATCATGATCCGCCCGGCCGCCGCCACGCGTTCGGAGCTGATCGTCGAAAAGGCCGCAACCGCTTCGATATTGTCCGGTGCGCGAAGCGATTCGATGAACAGGTGCGCGACGGCCTCATCCTGCTCCGCCAGTTCAAAGCACAACGCCTTTGCCGCGAGGTCGCGGATGTGCGCTGCCCTCGCACCGGTATCGGCACAAAAGGGGGCCCTGCCCTCGATCATGGCGAGCGCATCATCCGCGTTCGCCGGATGGGCATTGATCGCGCTGTTCAGCGCCTGCCCGAACGGCAGCGGCGCGGTGACGTCCCACCCGCGTTGAAAGGCCTGTTCGACCGCCATCAGGTCCGCGCCATGCGCCAGCAGCGAATGGAGGCGGGTCGGTGCGATCGGATCGGTCTGCCGCGCGACCACCGCATCGATCGTATCGAAGACGCGGCACAGCGCCGCATCGATCGCCGCAAAATTCTGGCTGAACACCGCATTGCTGTAGCGATGGCCGGTGATGCCGACACAAAGGCGGGCGGATGGCAGTGCTATTGAGCCGGGCATTCCCGCCGAAGTCGAAGTCATACCCCCATCGTAGCGCCGATGCCGACGACGACAAGCCTTTTGGGAATGCCCCTCCTTCACAGGCATTCCGGCACGTGAATGGATTCCGTAACGTTCGTCGTCTTTGACCCGCACCGCGCTGACAGAAAGATGGACAAAGCCCCGTTCCATAGGCAGCATCCGTGCGAATCTCGACGGATGGCCAGCAGGTCACCACAGAGGGAGAGGAATGCAAAGTGCCCAAATTGAAACTCGTCGCGGCCACACTCATGATGCTGGGAGCCGGTGCCCTATCGGGGTGTGGAACTAACGGCGGAAAAACCGCCAAGGTCGATGACGCCCGGTTGCTCGCCGCGAACGAGGATGGCGCCAACTGGATGTCCTATGGCCGCACCTATGACGAGCAGCGCTTTTCGCCGCTGACTGACGTGAATGATACCAATGTCGGGCAGCTCGGCCTCGAATGGGCCGCCGTTATGGATACCGCTCGCGGGCAGGAAGCGACGCCGATTGTTGTCGACGGCGTGATGTATGTCACGACCGCGTGGAGCATGGTCAAGGCCTATGATGCCGCCTCCGGCACGCCGCTTTGGGCCTATGACCCCAAGGTGCCCCGTTCCAAGCTGGTCGATGTCTGCTGCGACGCCGTCAATCGCGGCGTCGCGGTCTACAAGGGCAAGGTCTATGTCGCGACGCTCGACGGGCGGCTGGTCGCGCTCAACGCCGATGACGGCAAGGTCATCTGGGATCATCTGACGATCCCCGAAGGATCGCACATGGCGATCACTGGTGCTCCGCGCATCGTCAAGGGCAAGGTGCTGATCGGTTCTGCCGGTGCCGAATATATCACCCGCGGCTATCTGGGTGCCTATGATGCCGAGACCGGCAAGGAGGTCTGGAAATTCTACACCGTGCCCGGCGATCCGTCCAAGCCGTTCGAGGGCAAGCATCTGGAGACCGCGTCCAAGACCTGGGCGCCCGACGCATGGAAGCGCGGTGGCGGCGGCACCGTCTGGGATTCGATCACCTACGATCCCAAAACCGATCTCGTCTATTTCGGGACCGCCAATGCAGAGCCCTGGAATCCCGGAGCGCGCGGGTCTGCAGCCGGTGACAGCCTCTACACCGCATCAATCGTCGCCGTAAAAGCCGATACTGGCGAATATGCCTGGCACTTTCAGGAAACGCCGGAGGATCGCTGGGATTTCGATTCCGACCAGCAGATCATCGTGGCTGACATGCCGGTGAACGGAAAGCCGCAGCATGTGATCATGCATGCGCCGAAGAACGGATTTTTCTACACCCTCGACGCCGCGACAGGAAAGTTCATTTCGGGCAAACCGTTTGCAGCGATCAATTGGGCCTCGGGGCTCGATCCCGTCACTGGCAAGCCGATCGTGAATCCCGAAGCGAAATATGAAGTCACGGGCAAGCCATTCGTCGGCGTTCCCGGCGCTATCGGGGCTCATAGTTGGACGCCGATGTCCTACAGCCCGAAGACGGGGTTGGTTTACATTCCCGCCAATGAAACCGCCCAACCCTACAATGCGGCAGCCAAGGGCTGGAAACCCGGCAACGTTGGCTTCCAGCTTGGGCTCGAAATGGGCGGACTGACGCTCGGCGCTGACCCCAAGGCTCGCGCGGCGGCGGCCGGCGCGTCGAATGGTTCGCTGATTGCATGGGATCCGGTCGCAGGAAAAGCGCGCTGGACGATTCCCTATCCCGGGCCAACCAATGGCGGAACGCTGGCCACGGCGGGAAATATCGTCTTCCAGGGCACCGCAGGTGGCGAATTCCTTGCCTATTCCGCCGATGCCGGAAAGAAGCTGTGGAGCTTCCCGACACAGACTGGGGTGATTGCAGCGCCAATAACCTATTCAGTCAAAGGTGTTCAGTATGTCGCCATTCTTGCAGGCTGGGGCGGCGTTTGGGACGTGTCCGGCGGGATGCTGGTGAGCAAAACCGGCATGACCCGGAACATCAGCAGACTGTTGGTCTTCAAGATTGGCGGACAGGCAAAGCTTCCCGCGGCACCGCCTGAAGACAAGCGCGTCCTTGATCCCCCGCCCTTTTCCGGCAAACCCGATCAGGTTGCCGATGGGGGGAGCCACTATGCAAATAGCTGTAGCGTCTGCCACGGCAATTCGGCTGTTTCGGGTGCGCTTAACCCGGACGTTCGCCATTCGGCAGCGCTCGGCAATGCCAAATTATGGCAGCAGATCGTGCATGACGGGCTGTTGAAGGACAATGGAATGGTCGCATGGGCCGGGCAATATTCGCCGGACCAGATCGAGAATATCCGCCAATATGTCATCAAGCGCGCCAATGAAGACAAGGCGCTTGAAGCCTCAGCCAGGAAAGTCGCATCCCGATGAGCATTATCCTCTATACCGCCCCTACCCCCAATGGCTGGAAGGCCTCGATCACGCTGGAGGAAATGGGGCTGCCTTATGAAGTGAAGCACCTTAATTTTGGGGAAGCCGAACAGAAGTCGGACTGGTTCACCAAGATCAATCCGAATGGCCGCATCCCGGCCATCGCCGATGACGGCTTTGCGGTGTTCGAATCCGGCGCGATCATGCTCTATCTGGCGGAGAAGACCGGCCTGCTGATGCCGACCGACGCCAAGGGCAAAAGCATCGTCACCCAATGGCTCATGTTCCAGATGGGCGGGCTTGGCCCGATGATGGGGCAGGCCAATGTCTTTTTCCGTTACTTCCCCGAAAAGATCCAGCCCGTCATTGACCGCTACCAGCGCGAAGTGCGGCGGCTGTTCGAGGTCATGGACGGCCATCTGGCCAGCAACGAATATCTGGCGGGCGATTATTCGATTGCCGACATTGCGAACTGGTCTTGGGCGCATACTCACGAATGGTCTGGCGCGAGTGTCGAAGGCCTGGACCATCTCAACCGCTGGATGAAGCTGGTCGGAGACAGGGACGGCGTCCAGCGCGGCCGAGACGTTCCAACGCCGCGCGACCGCAAGGCCGAGGAAGAGGCGGCCGCCAAGACGGGTCCGAAGATACTGGCTTGAGGCCCCTTCCCGCCGGGATGACTGTTGAGGGGCTGGCCGCTTAAATGTTCTTGTTATGTTTCCAATAATCGCGCAAAATTGAGACATGCCCCGAATCGATCTTTCTGTTGCCACATCCGGAAGAGGTGCCCCCGCGAACCGGACGCCGACGCGCTTCAATCTGAACGCACGCGAGGCGGACGGGGATTGGCTTGATGATCGCGGCGATATTGACGGGGACGCGCCACCGCTCCGCACCACCGTCACGGTTGAAAAGTCAAAGACGATCATCAGCACCAACACATCGCCTGACATTCCGTTCGACCATTCGATCAATCCCTATCGAGGCTGCGAACATGGCTGCGTCTATTGTTATGCGCGGCCAACGCACGCTTTCCACGATAGGGATTGATCGAATGGTCGAACGGAATGTCAGGCGATGTGTTGGTGCTGATGATCGTCTTTGACTTTTCAA
>JANLQV010000446.1:0-5205 GCA_031368025.1 Sphingomonadales bacterium
CGTGGAACGCATTGCGCTCCACGATGATCCACTGGCCGCCCCTCTTTTCCAGGCGGTCACAATAGCGCCCGGCAACGATCCAATCCGTTGCCTTGCCGCCGGTTGGCACCGGGGTGCCTTCCAGATGGCCTGCCGCGATCAGATGATAAGCAACAAAATTGGCTTCAGCTGATGCACTCATTCCATCAGCAGCCAATTCGATATGAACATTGCTGATGCTGTGATGCGTTGCCGGGATCTTTTCGAGAGCAACACTCGCAAAGCCGATAAATTCATCAGCAGAGCCTTTGAATTCACTGTGGCTGTGGACATGGTCATCGGCAAAGCAAGACCGCACAAGCGCCCAGTCACGCCGATCAATGCCCTTGCAGTACAGGTGCAACCGATCGCGGATTTGTTCACGCGCCCAAATTTGTTCGACGATCTCCACCGCGTGCTCCCCCTCTTTTTGCTAGGATCGGTTGCCTAGCATGTGGCGCTATTTCGTGGAAAGATGACAAAATTGACAGGAGCGCGAATATGGGCAGGCTGACCGGCAAGGTGGCAATCATCACGGGTGGTGCAAAGGGTTTGGGTGAGGCCGATGCCCGCATGTTCGCGCGCGAGGGAGCGACCGTCATACTGACAGATGTTGACCGCGAAAATGGCGCAAGGCTCGCCTCGGAAATCGGTGGCGCCGCTGAATTTCAATATCATGACGTGCGACAGGAAGCGGGTTGGAAGGCACTGATCGACGATGTCGTGGAGCGTCACGGAAAACTGGATATCCTGATCAACAATGCCGGAGTTGTTGAGCTTGGCACGATCGAAACCCAGACCGAGGAAGAGTATCGGTTCGTCATGGCCGTCAGCGCAGATGGAACTTTCTTTGGTTGCAAGCACGCGGTTTTGGCGATGAAAAAGACAGGCGGCGGCTCTATCGTCAACATGGCATCGATCGCTTCCGTCCAAGGAGAACCTGTTGTTGCTGCCTATTCTGCGGCAAAGGGCGCGATTGAAAGCCTGACACGAAGCGTTGCCGTCCACTGCGCCAACAACCGATACAATATTCGTTGCAACAGCGTTCATCCAGCAGGAATTTTGACTCCGATGGTGATCGGTATTTCGGAAAAACCCGCCAACCCAGAGTTGCGGCCAGCAAGCGAAGGCCCGCCTCCCAGCAAGTTGGGCGAACCCGATGACATTGCCTATACCGTTCTGTTTCTGGCTTCCGATGAATCAAAGTTCATCAATGGTGCCGCGATCCGCGTCGACAATGGAAAATCTGTGGTCGAGGGCTTCGTCGGCGAACTGGCACCATAATAGCGATGGCGATGGATCAATCATACATTGACCAGATCAAACGCCTGATGGAATGGGAGGCCGCGCGCACGGCGCCGCCTGAAGGCTTTCCGCATCTGCCTGACCTTCCCGCGGGCCGTTACACATCTCAGGAATATTACGACCTCGAACAAACGCATATCTGGAAGAAGAGCTGGCTGTTTGCAGCCCATAAGGACGAGGTGCCTGATCCTGGCTGCTTCATGAAATGGGACAATGCCGGCCAACCGATGATTATCGTCCATGGCATGGACGGAAAGATTCGAGCGTTTTACAACACCTGTCGCCATCGCGGCGCGCCGGTTGTCACAGTTGAAAAGGGCCGCTCCTCACGCCTGATGTGCGGCTATCACAACTGGATTTACAAGACAGACGGTGAGTTGATTGGTGTGACCGATCAGCAAGATTTCACGAATCTGGACAAGTCCTGCCGCAGCCTGATCCCCGTTCGCTGCGAAATGTTCGGCAATCTGGTTTTCGTCAATTTCGACGAAGCCGCGATGTCTCTGCTCGACTGGATGGGCCCGATTGCTGAAGAATGGCAGGAATTCCAGTTCGACAAGATCAGGCTGGCTTCGCGCCATTGTTTTGAGCTGAACTGTAATTGGAAGGTCGCGATGGAGGCCAATATGGAGGTCTACCACGTCCCCTTCATCCATCCGGAAACCGTCGCACCGCTGGTCGACCACCGTCGCAACGTCAACACAATCTATCCGAATGGCCATGCACGGATGCTGGCGCCTGGACCGGCGAACACCAATCGGGAGCATATGCGCCTGATCGACTCCCCGCCGGAATGGCAGGAAATCGATACAGTCGGCGAGCTTGGGCGGACTTGCACGCAAAGCTACACGATGTTTCCCAACTGGGTGTCTCCGCTTTCCAACTACTTCGTACCGCCACTGATTTTCTGGCCCACCGGCCTCAACACCACGCGACTTGAATTGATTACAATGGCGCTGGATTGGGGCGATGGCCCCAGACCGAATTTGTGGACTCTCGACGATGGAAAGAAGCTGAGTCCTGTCATCGCGGAGGATACCCAATTTGGCGAGGCCATTCAAAAATCAATGGAATCCGATGGATTCAAGAGCGTGCCACTGAGCTATCAGGAAGCACGCATTTATAGTTTCCACCAAAGTTGCGACAAGATGATCGGGCTCGATAACGTGCCGGCTCATCTGGCCGTTGCACAGGTCATAGGCGATGACTGGATCTATCCCAACGATCCGCGCGTGGCAGAAATGGAACGGCAGGCAGCCAAAGTTGTGGCGTGAAGCCTCTCCCGAATTTTCGAATGAATGGATATCAATTGCTATGAGCATCATGAACAAGTTCAAACTGGATGGGCAGGTTGCGGTGGTGACCGGTGCCGGAAAAGGAATTGGCCGCGCGATCGCGATCGGATTTGCCGAAGCCGGAGCAGATGTCGCAATTGGCGCCAGAACGGCAGAGGATCTGGAGAACGTTGCAGTCGAAATCCGCGCTTTGGGTCGTCGTGCGCTGCCGGTCCCAACGGACTCGACAGATATGAAGGCGCTCGAAAACCTCGCGCAGCGGGCGAACGATGAACTTGGCGCGATCGGCATCTGGGTCAGCAACGCCGGCGGTATTCCAGATGGCACGCCGCGTTATCTGACCAAGACCTCGGAGGAACATTGGGATGCACAGATCAATCTCAATCTGAAGGCGGTCTGGATGGGTGCCGTCGTCGCTGCGAAGCATATGAAAGCCAATGGCGGGGTTATCATCAACACATCCTCTCGCTCATCATACGGACCACAAGTAAAGAACGGCCCCTATGGAGCGGCAAAGGCTGGCGTGAATAGCTTGACCAGTACCTTGTCTCGAGAGCTTGCGCCCAAAATTCGCGTAAATGCAGTAGCTCCGGGGCCTATTCCGACCGAAAATTTTGACGACTGCATGGGCACGGATGACGAGAACAGCCGTGAACAATTGCTGGAAATGATTGGGATACCGCTGCAACGATACGGCAAGGAAGAAGACATTGCTGCGGCCGCAATTTATCTCGCCTCACCCGCCTCGAATTGGGTGACTGGTCAATGCCTTTTTGTAACCGGCGGACTTTAGCCAATGGCGGATATTGATGTTCCCGAAAAGACAGACATACTGATCATCGGAGCGGGCGCCGCAGGCTTGACCGCCGCTTTGGCGGCACACAGCGACGGTGCAAAAGTTACAATCATCGAAAAGAATGAGAGGCTGGGAGGAACGGCTGCGATTTCGGGCGGCATCGTCTGGATGGCAGACAATGCCCATATGGGATCGGCCGGATTGGAAGACAGCGCCGAAGACGCATTGGCCTATTTCGGATCGCTTGATCACGGCGAAATGGATGCTGATGTTCTCGCAGCCTTTGTCCGGGATGGGCCGTCAGCACTCACCTTTCTTGAAGATGCAAACGCCCTGCGGTTAAGCATTCTTGACGGGTACCCGGACTATTATCTGGATCGCCCCGGCGCCAAACCGGGCGGCGGAAGAGCGCTGGACAATGAGCTTTTTGACTTCAGGGAGTTGGGCGATTGGGCCGAAAAGGTTTTTGGTGATGGCGTCATTCATCGGCTGATGCTGCGGGAGACGCCCCTGGGCGGAGGCTCGGGAATCATCGAGCCCGCAGAAATGCAGCGCCGGATCGATGCCGATCTTCGCGGCTTCGGGCAGGCGCTCGTGGGGAGGCTGCTCAAGGCGTGCCTTGATCGCGGCATCGAGCCCCAACTCTCCTGCAAAGGCCATCGGTTGATCATCGAAAATGATCGGATCGTTGGTGCCGAGTTTGATCATGACGGGAAGCGCCGCAAAGTCCGGGCAAATCGGGGTGTTATCCTCGCCACGGGTGGTTTTGAATGGAATGAACAGCTGAAAAGCGCCTTCTTGCGCGGACCACTCAATGCACCGGCCTCCCCCCCTTCCAACACCGGTGACGGGCTG
This sequence comes from Sphingomonadales bacterium, assembly GCA_031368025.1. GTDB lineage: Bacteria > Pseudomonadota > Alphaproteobacteria > Sphingomonadales > Sphingomonadaceae > Aquisediminimonas. The sequence continues at coordinate 4,270 of JANLQV010000446.1, forward strand.
AAAATGGCGATGACTGTTGGCGCAGGTCTCGGAAACATGACCAGCGCCTGGTGGGTGCCAACACTTTCAGTTGAGGGCGCATTCTGGCCGAATGGCGCGCAACGATCGTCGCCTGTGTTGATCGAACGCACGTTGCCGCACACGATTCTCGTCAACAAGGCTGGCGACCGCTTCTGCAATGAAGCGAATAACTATTCATCGCTGGCGGGCGCGTTCCACGTCTTCGATCCGGCGACTTATGATTACCCCAACCTACCCGCGTTCCTGATTTTCGACCATCAGTATCGACAGCGTTATCCGTTGGCATCGGTGATGCCGGGCACCGAATTGCCGGACTGGATCGTCAGGGCCGACAGCTTGTCGGAACTCGGGGTAGCGATTGGCATCGATGGCGATCAATTGTCCAACACGGTCGCCACATTCAACCAGAATGCGCGCGAGGCTAAAGATCCTGAATTTGGTCGTGGCCAAAGCACCTATGATCATTTCTATGGTGACAGATCCAGACCCGGTGCCGCGGCAACCTTGGGTCCGATTGAGGTTGCTCCGTTTTACGCGGTCGAGATCAGGATGGGAGCGCTGGGCACAAATGGCGGCGCGAGGACCAACGCCCTGGCACAAATTCTGGACGTGGATGGAACCCCTATCGCGGGCCTGTTTGGCGCAGGCAATGTGATCAGCTGTCCCACAGGCAGCGTCTATGCCGGTGCTGGAGGCACATTGGGACCTGCTTTGACCTTTGGATATATCGCCGGCCGGTCTGCAGCGCGCCTCGCCAATCGTTGAACGAAATGGGCACCAACCAGTGCCAGGAGAAAACATGATGAAGAGAGTTTTGGTATTGGGCGCTACCGGCGATCAGGGGCATCCCCTTCTCAAACGCATGCGCGCCGCAGGCCTTGTGCCGGTTGCCGCGTTGCGCAATCCCGCCGCCCT
>JANLQV010000080.1:0-3748 GCA_031368025.1 Sphingomonadales bacterium
GCGATGATCGCGCCGAGGATACGCAACGGCCTATCCCGCCTTGAGCGCAAAGGCGGCGCACACTGCTGCTATGATCATCGCCAATATGAGAATCAGCGACCAGGGCATGAACCCAACAGCATCCAGATCCTTGCGATTGGCGCGGCGGCGATCTCCCCATGTCGACAGTCCGACAAGGGCGAGTGCCGTCACGCATCCGCCCCAAAGCACCTGTTGCAATCATCCATCCTTCCACGCAAAAGCCGTCGCGATCATAGAATCGAGAGGATAGTATGCGCCAGCCCCTGATTGCCTCGTTTGCCATTACGATGGCGGTGGCCGCGTTTGGAGGCGCAGCCGTCATTGCCAAAGTATCGGCCGTCGATCCAGAACTTACCAAAGCGATTGCCGCCCCGTTGCGCAGTGATGCCAATCGCGCGCGCGACACGTATCGCCATCCGGCTGGAACCCTGGCATTTTTTGGTGTGACGCCGACGCAGAATGTTGTTGAGCTTTGGCCGGGCGGCGGCTGGTATACGGAGATCCTCGCACCCTATCTCGCCGCGCGCGGCACTTATACCATTGCTTCCCCTGTGGGCCGGGGGTCTGACAATATTGCCCGGAAGCTCGATGCCGATGCTGCGGCTTATGGCAGGGTAAGGCGCGCCAATTTTCCCGATGCCGCGGGCGCCCAACTGGTCCCGGATGGTTCGGCCGATGTCGTGCTGACGTTCCGCAACGTCCACAATTGGCGCTTTGGCGGGGTCGATAATGCGCAGGCTTCGTTCAGCCAGATTTACAAGATGCTCAAACCCGGCGGTGTGCTTGGCGTCGTTGAACACCGGTTGCCCGAAGCGATGGACAGCGTGAAGGAAGAAAAGAGCGGTTATATGAAGCGCAGTTCTGTGGTGGCCTTTGCTACCAAGGCTGGCTTCAAACTGGTCGGCGAATCGAACATTAACGCCAATCCCAAGGACACCCATGACTGGCCGGATGGCGTCTGGACGCTCCCGCCCAACTACCGGCTGGGGGACAAGGATCGTGCGCGCTATGCGGCCATCGGTGAAAGCGACCGGATGACGCTCAAATTCATGAAACCCGCCAAATGATCGACAACCGCATTACGCGGATGCTTGGCGTTCAATACCCCATCGTCCAAGCGCCAATGGGCTGGATTGCCCGTGCGCAACTTGCCTCGGCTGTCTCAAACGCCGGTGGGATGGGGATCATCGAGACCAGTTCGGGCCAGCTTGAAGAGGTGCGCGGCGAAATCGCCAAGATGCGCACGCTGACCGACAAGCCGTTCGGCGTGAATATTGCGCAGGCCTTTGTCCGGGATCCCGACATCGTCCAGTTCGTCGTTGATCAGGGGGTGAAGTTCGTCACCACCTCGGCGGGCGATCCGAACAAATATTGCGGGCCTCTCAAGGCTGCGGGGCTGACCGTCTTCCACGTTGTTCCAACACTGGCGGGAGCGCTGAAGGCGATTGATGCTGGCGTCGACGGGCTTGTGGTCGAAGGCGGCGAAGGCGGGGGGTTCAAGAATCCGCGTGATGTTGCGTTGATGGTCCTCCTCCCGCTGATCCGGTCAAAGGTGGACGTGCCGATCATCGCCGCTGGCGGCATGGTGTGCGGGCGGACGATGGCCGCAGCTTTTGCGCTGGGCGCGGAAGGCATCCAGATGGGCACGCGGATGGTTTCGGCGGAGGAGTCCCCCGTGCATCACAACTGGAAAGATGCGATCCTCGCGGCGAAGGAAACAGATACTGTTTTCCTCAACCGCCACGGCCCCGGCCCGGCGTTGCGCGCACTTCGAACCGAACGGACAACGCGGCTCGACCTTGAGCCAACCGATAATATCATGGCCGAAATGCGCACCGCGCTCGATCTCTATTTCGGCGGCGACATGGAAGCCTCGATTGCGCTTTCGGGTCAGGTCGCGGGACGGATCGATGACGTGAAGCCGGTCGCCCAGATTATCGCCGAGACGATTGCAGGGTTTGACGACATTCTGGAACAGCTTGCGGCGTATCGAACCACTTGACGTTCACGTAAGCCATCGGCACCGTCGATCCGAGATACCCACCGAAAAGGATTCGTCCATGAAGACACGCATCACCGAGATGTTCGGCATCGAACATCCGATCATCCAGGGCGGCATGCACTTTGTCGGCTTTGCCGAAATGGCGGCGGCGGTTTCGAATGCCGGTGGCCTTGGGATCATCACCGGGCTGACGCAGAAATCTGCGGCCGATCTCGCGAACGAGATCGCAAGGTGTCGCGACATGACCGACAAGCCGTTCGGCGTGAATCTGACCTTCCTGCCGGTCGTCAATTCGCCCGACTATCCCGGCATGGTCAAGGCGATCATCGACGGTGGGGTCAAGGTGGTCGAGACGGCGGGGAACAATCCGGCGCAGGTCTTGCCGCCGCTCCACGATGCGGGGATCAAGGTCATCCACAAGTGCACGTCGGTGCGCCATTCATTGAAGGCGCAATCGATCGGCTGCGATGCGGTCTCGGTCGATGGCTTTGAATGCGGCGGGCATCCGGGCGAAGATGACGTGCCCAATTTCATCCTGCTCCCGCGCGCGGCGGAAGAGTTGGAAATCCCCTTTGTCGCGTCGGGCGGGATGGCCGATGGTCGCAGCCTTGTCGCCGCGCTCGCGCTGGGGGCCGAGGGCATGAATATGGGCACACGCTTCATAGCGACCAAGGAAGCGCCGGTGCATGAGAAGGTGAAGCAAGTGCTGGTCGCGGCGTCCGAACTCGACACGCGGCTGGTGATGCGTTCGCTGCGCAATACTGAGCGGGTGCTGACCAATGCTGCCGTCGAACGGCTGCTCGAAAAGGAACGGGCCTTGGGGCCGAACCTCAAGTTCGAGGATATTATCGAGGAAGTTGCGGGCGTCTATCCGCGGATCATGCTCGAAGGCGATATGGAGGCAGGCGCGTGGAGTTGCGGCATGGTTGCCGGGCTGATCCACGATATCCCGACCTGCAAGGAGCTGATCGACCGGATCATGGCGCAGGCGGATCAGATCATCCGCGAACGGCTGATCGGCTTCGCCAACGCCTAGACCTTCGTGTCTGAAATCTGAACCACCCCCGTCATGCTGAACTTGTTTCAGCATCCATGCCTCCCAATTTCCAGTCGGAACCAGTGAGGCATGGACCCTGAAACAAGTTCAGGGTGACGATTCACATTTTAGGCGACTTGTTCTAGCAGCGATAGCCGCGCGCTTTCGGGCCAGGTTCAAGCACCCGATAGGCATGTTCGACGAATTCGCAGAGCATCGGGCGCGTTTCGCGCGGGTCGATGATATCCTCGATGCGGAATTTCTCCGCCGTGCGGAACGGGCTGCGGACGCGGTTGAGCCGGGCAGTGATATCCTTGAGCAATGCCTTGGGATTGTCCGACGCTTCGAGTTCGGATTTGTAAGCCGCTTCGAGCCCACCCGAGATTGGCAGGCTGCCCCAGTCTCCGCTGGGCCACGCAAAGCGCCATTTGAAACGTGACAAATTGGCCGGGGCGCTGCCGCCCATGCCGTAGACCTTGCGCAGGACAACGACACAGATCGGCACCGTGCTTTGATAGACGGCCGTCATCGCGCGGCTGCCATAGCGGATCGTGCCATCATCCTCGGCCTTACGCCCGATCATGAAACCGGGATTGTCGACCATGTGGATGACCGGCAGATGGAAAGTGTCGGCGAGATCGATGAAGCGTTCGACCTTGCGCGCGGTGGCGGCGGTCCACAGGCCGCCG
>JANLQV010000093.1:0-4435 GCA_031368025.1 Sphingomonadales bacterium
CCGGCCTTCACGATGCGGATATAGCCGCCGTTCCGCTCGGCATAACGCGCTGCCAGAACGTCGAACAGCTTGACCAACTGTGTATCATCAAGCAGCCGGGCATGGGCAAGGCGACGGTTCGAAAGTCCGCCCTTCTTGGCCAGCGTCACAAGCTTTTCGGTGTAGGGGCGCAGCTCCTTCGCCTTGGCGAGGGTCGTCGTGATCTGCTCATGCTTGATGAGCGCCGCCGCCATGTTGCGGAACAGCGATGCGCGGTGAGAAGATGTACGTTGCAGTTTGCGATGACCGACGCGATGGCGCATGGCATTTTCCTTTGTTCGTTAAGGACCCGTATCAGGTAGTCCAGACCAGGCGGAGTTGTGGGCCCGCCATTCTCCCAAAAACAAGGCGCAAGCGAAACGCGTGCGCCGGAACGTGCGCTTCTAAGCCGGATGCAGGATGGAAAGTCAAGCCTGTTGTCCCTGCCTTTCTTGACTCATGTGCGATTCGGGCAGAGCTTCCACCGGTTCAAAGTTTGAACGTCGGAGGGGACATCAAATGAAACTGCAATACGCCAAACATACCGCGCTTGTCGTTATTGGGGCATGCACGCTTGGGGCCTGCGCCAAACCTGCAGCGACCGCTGATACCGCAAAGATCGCCGACACGATCAAGGCCGATGCTGCGCAACTGGTGGAGCATTTCAATGCACGCGATGTTGAAAAGGCCGTCAGTCACGATGCGCCAGATTATGTGGGCATGTTCCACGGTACGCCCAATGTGGTGGGGCCCGCCGCTGACCTTGCGCTGACCAAGATACAGGTCGCTGACCCCGCATCAAAACTCGCCGTGAGCGATGAAACAATCGATGTCGCTTCGGCGGGTGACATGGCGGTCTATCGGGCGACCTATGCCTATACGATGACTGATCCGGCAACGAAGAAGCCGATCACGGAAAACGGCAACTGGCTGCTTGGATACAAGCCACAGGCCGACGGTTCCTGGAAGATCGCTTGGGGCGTGGTTTCCGATACCGGTCCGGCGCCCGCAGCACCTGCCGCACAATAACCCGGTGCAAATCCTCCCCCGCCGGGGGAGGATTTTGTGGATCAAACCAGCTGCGCGCGCAGCCGCTTTGCCCGGGCAGCCGGGCTTGGATGCGTGGCAAGCCAGGGCGCCGCCTCATTGTGGCCTGCCTCCATTGCGGCCAGCTTGTCCAATGCAGTGACGCAACCCATCGGTTGATAGCCCTTGGCCTTCATGAAATTGAGCGCATAATCATCAGCTTCTTTTTCATTGGCCTGGCTGTGCTGCGCGATGACGACCTTTTTGAACAAGTCTCCCAATTCGCTTGCCGCAATCCGGCCGACCGTTCCACCCGCTGCGCCTGCTGCATTCTGCAAGGCGCTCGCCCTAAGTGCAGTCTGCATCCGCTTCTTGCTGTGCCCTGATTTGACGTGGCCGATTTCGTGCCCGATGACATAGTGGATCTCGTCATCGGTAAACTTGTCCATCAAGCCGGCAAAGATGCGGATCGTGCCATTGCCCATCGCAAACGCATTCACATCCTTCACCAGATAGGCCTTGATGTTGAGGTTCAATCCATCATGCGTTGCGAGCCCCTTGGCAAGGGCCGCGATACGCTTGCCATAAGGATCCTTGGGGCCGGCAATGGGATTCAACCGGTCCGTGTCGGCAGACACCTGATCGAAATAGGTTTTAAGTTCGGCGTCGCTGATCGATTCCGCCTCTGCAAGCCCCTGCCCCGCCTTCATGGCCTTGCCGAGATTCAACTGCGCCCAACCCGGCGCGGCGATGCTGATGCCCCCCGCAAGCATCGAAATGCGCATGATTTCCCGTCGCGTAAGCACGATCATATCGTCTGACATAAAATAGTTTCCCCTATTCGATTCGTGAAAAGATGCAGGGCAGCCGATACCGGTCACCCTGCATATCCATTCAACCATATTCAATCGCTATGACGCGATCAGTTGTTCCACTGCCCCGTGCCGTTCGACGCGGCGCCCTTGCCGTGGCTGGTCACGCCGCCGCTGCGACCGACATAGGCACCGCTTGTGCCGGCAAGCCCGCCGACGCAGCCCTGCTCATCCGCCGCCATGTTGTTGCAGCCAAAGGTCACGAAGAAATTACCATCGGTCGCGGCAACGTCGCACATCATGTGGCTCATGAAGATCGCGTCGTGCGGCGGCTGGCTCATGTTGATGCACTTGTAGGTATATTTGGCTTTCTTGCCATCGGCATAGGTGGTTTCGCCGCTTCCGGTAATCGCAGCGGCCCCATAGGTCCTGCCATCTGGCGCCTTGTTTGACATGGCCATGACCGGCGCATTGGCTGTCGACTGGAAGGTGAAGGTCTGCGCGCTGGCAGCAGTGGCGGAGGTGGCGGCCAGAATGGCCCCCAGCAAGGCGGTCGTTCTCATCATGCGGAAGTCCCCTATCAGTGTTGTTTGAAACAATACGCGAGGTACACATCCGGTGCCGGGAACACGCCGTGCGGTGCACGGCTTGCGACCCGGCACCTTATGGCGAAAGACTGCGCCCATATTAACCAAGAGTCGAGTCCAGACCTTCGACGGCCTTGCCCAAGCATGAGAACCGTCGAGGCGGCATCCAAATGGCCAATCCACCGTGTAACGCCATCGAGATTGTTACAAAGAGGCCATCATGAGTTCGCATATCCTGAATCCGAAAATCCTGCTGGCATTCGCGCTCGGCGTTGCTGTGCCACTGACAGCTGCCGCCGCGCAGGCCCCCGCGTCATCGCAGCAAAATACCGATACGGCCAAAGGATCGAGCGAGAGAAAAGGATATGGGCTGGGCGGTAAGAAAAAGGGCCCGAAGACCAAGCCCCCAGAATGCACCTACGAGGAAACGAACGAGCAAATTTGTGACGGCAAAGATGAGCATAACGAACCGGTATGCCACCCCAAAATAGCGGAGCATTGCCCCCTGCCGCTTTGATCCCCGTGGCATCAATGGTCGGGGAACAGTAGGGGCACCTATTGGGTGTCCCCTTTGCTTCGTTGTTTGGCTCAGGAGACATTAGGGGTTAAGTAAACTGTCGCCGTAATTCCTAAACTGTCGCCGTAATTCCAATCTCAAACGATTACGCCTATGCGGGTAAATTGGAGCACTGCAAAAAACAATTGATCAACCAGTACCGTGACATTTCTTAAACTTCTTTCCGCTGCCGCAGGGGCATCTCACGTTACGTCCAATCTTGCGCGATCGGGTGGGCTCAAGAGCGTGAGTTACGCTTCGTACGCGAAAATCGCCGGCCAATTCCTCTAGACTCGCATCTTCGCTCCATGGATGCTCTATTCCCATCATGCATCGGGGTTCGCCGTCGGCGGTTAAAGAAATGCCGTACCACTGATCCTTCTTCTCCGCGTACTTCCTCATTGTGCAATGGAAGGCGAGTTCTTTTCTGGCTTCTTCGTCGGACAGCTTGTTGCAATGAATTGTAATGCCGCCGCCACCCTCTAGGCCCATCGTGATGTCGTGCTGTTTTCCGTCCGCTGAAGTAAGGCCAAGCACTTTCTCAATGCCGCGATTTAGCGTGTCGGCCGCTGTGCCATTCATGCTCAATAGCACTTCACCAAGCCGGTGAACATCTGGTCGGCTTGAGGCATTCACCACATCGATAATGCGTCCGATAGGCGTGCCCACGAAGCGCGTTAACTGACCCTCTGGGGTGTCGGGTCCAGATATTCCCGCGCGTCGAACAGACATGGCCAAGTCTAATTCTACAAGAACATCATCAGCCAACGTGACGAACTCGTTTTCCTTAATGAAGAGATTTTGCTTCAGGTACCATGCCAGAATGATGAGTTCGTGTGTTGCTAAAATTCTGTCTGCCGCATTGGCCCGTTTGACAAGGTAGTCTGTGAAATAGAGAGGTGAACCAAGCATCTCAGCAAGCACATCTAAGGTAAACACGTCGAGCACCACGGGGTGGGAAACTGCGGGAACAGCCTCCAACTGCAAAAGCTCCCGCACTTGCGCTGACAACGCCGGATAGTGCTCACTGGTTATGCAGAGAGGGTAGTACTCACGGAGATCTGCAAAGCGCGTTTTCTCGATCATCTGCCCATCGACGAACGCAGGAATTCCGTTTTTGATGTGTTGAATGCACGCGAGGGCTTGATCGTAGGCATCCTGAACTGCAGCTTGAAAGTCCTTACCAAGAGAGACGTCGTCACCCGCTCTTGATGTCATCGTGAGTTTTTTCGATTTCGCCTGAATTACGAACGCTCGATAGCCGTAGATAAGAATTGTATCTGCTTCTCCCAAAACATCCCCCGATGCAGATCGAAAGACGGCATTGTTCAGGACCTGATTTTTGCCAAAAACCTTCGCGAGCGTACGCTCGGTAAATCTCTCAACGAAGGCTCCCCTCGTCTGAGAGTGTTTTCCAAGATATTTCTTATCTGAAC
>JANLQV010000050.1:0-9044 GCA_031368025.1 Sphingomonadales bacterium
ATGCCGGCAGTTACGAACTGGATGCCAGTCGCCTGGATCAGATTTTGAACTGTCCCGATCGGGTTGGTGTTGATGGGGGATCCGAAGATCTGGTAGATGATTGAGCCGCCGCTTGGTGCGACCGCAATATTGGACTGGTCAACGACTACCGCAGCACTGGCTGGACTGATTGATGCCAGCATCAAGGCCGAAAAGGCCGCCGACTTGAACCCCATCTTAATATTCATATTAATTCCCCCAAAATCGGACAAATATCTGCGACTCGTGGATAGTTATCCTTGCGGTAAGGCTGCAGCTTAGCTCTTCTCAATACAACCTCTATTTTCGTCTCATATTGATACAAGAAATATTGCCTCACTGCTTATATTGTGCTGCAGTAATACTATAACTTTCGGCATAGAATATTTTTTAAAGTCATGCATCGAGGTGCGCAAAGAGTCGGGGCACTCGCGTCAGCAACGACCGCTTTCAGGCAACAGGATCTAGGCTTCTACGGCCGCAATGGGGTCGAAATCCACCCGCATTCATCCTCCGTTCAGCCTTACTGACTACGTTTGTAATCGAACGGAGACCCGACGATGGCGGAACGGATCAGCGATGCTGAACATGCGGTGATGGAAGTGTTGTGGGCGGATGCCCCGCTGACCGCCAATGCGGTCGCCGAACGGCTGACCGACAGCCAGAGCTGGACGCTGCCGACCGTCAAGACCCTGCTGTCCCGCCTCCTCGCCAAAGGGGCTCTCGCCGCCGAGACCGAGGGTCGTCGCTTTCTCTATCGCCCGCTGATTGCTCGGGTCGATTATGTGTCGCACGAATCACGGCGGCTGGTTGACCGGCTGTTCGGCGGACGGCTTTCTCCGCTGGTCGCCCACCTGACGGAACGGGGAGCGCTGACTGCCGACGACATTTCCGAAATCATGGTCTTGCTCAAGGCGCCGGTGGGCCATTCAAGGCCCTAATTGTGGCTAACGCTTGATAACAGGCCCTCCTGCCGCCACATGCACGAGATGGACGTGCCCGATCTTTCGAACGAACCTTATGCCATAGCCGAACAGGTCACGCCGCTGATCCGGCGGGTGTTGGCGCGCAATGCATCGCCGTTCAGCTATACCGGCACCCAGACCTATATCGTTGGCACCGGTGAAGTCGCGGTCATTGACCCCGGCCCGCTGGGGGACGATCCAGCGCATGTCGGCGAGCTCGTCCGCATCTTGGGCAATGAACGCATTGCGGCGATCATGTGCACTCATACCCACCGCGATCATTCGCCTGCCGCCGCACCGCTCGCTGAGGCGACGGGGGCACCGATTATCGGCTGCGCGCCCCTGGTTCTGTCCGACGATGGCCCGCGTGCCGATGCCGGGTTCGACCCAACCTATAATCCGGAACGCGTCCTTGCCGATGGCGAAACAATAGCCGGCCCAGGTTGGACCCTGCGCGCGGTTGCGACGCCCGGACACACATCGAACCATCTCTGTTTCGCGCTCGAGGAGGAAAAGGCGCTCTTCACCGGCGATCATGTCATGGGCTGGTCAACCACAGTCGTTTCCCCGCCGGATGGAGACATGGCTGACTATATGGCCAGCCTTGCCCTCCTGATGGAGCGCGACGACGCGACCTACTACCCCGCGCACGGCAAGCCAGTGGACAATCCCAAGCGGCTGGTGCGCGGCATGATCGGCCACCGCAGGCAGCGCGAGGGGCAAATCCTCCGCCTGCTCGAACGCGGCGTGGGGGAGATTCCCCTCATGGTTTCGGAAATGTATAAAGGGATCGACCCCCGCCTCCACGGCGCGGCGGGGCGCTCGGTGCTTGCCCACCTGATTGACCTGCGTGATCGGAGCAAGGTTTCCGAATGCGGCGATCTGTGGAGCCTGGCTGCCTAAGCCCCCACCTTGGCCAGCATCGCCAGCGCATCCTTCAGTTCGGCGCCGAAGCGGGCTGCCACGCCTGCCTGCACTGCTGGGCTGTTCTTACTGAAATACAGGAGATTGCCGTCCGCCTTGCGCCGCCCGCGTTCGGCATAAAGCGCAATCAGCAACGCGCGATCATGCGCGGGATCACTCTTCATGGCGCGGATGACAAGAGCGTTAGTTGGCCCGTGCTGCACCGCAGTTGACCAGACCGCATCGCGCACCGCATCGCTCCACCGATCGAGATTGACGCCGGTCGCCTTCAGCACATGCGCAATCTGAACATCATAATGGGTGCGCTTGATGAAGGCGTGCTGCGCGGCGTGGAACTTGGCGGGTTCGCGGGCGGCAACAGCTTTCCAAGCCTTGCTGAACGAAGGGCTTCCCGATTTTACTCCGTGAAACTCTGATGCCCAACCCGCGCCTTCCTTCGCCAGAAACTCCTCAGGCCGCTTCAACTTCGAGGCGAGCTGGTAACTGCCATAGGACACCCCGCCCGCATCGCCCTGCCCGGACGAAACCGCGCCCGGCCCCCGACCCGATGTTTCATATCGGGCCGATAGCGCGCCAAGATCATGACTGGTTCCAGATTTCGTCATCGGCTTGCCTCGGATCGAAACGTCTCTTCAACATTTATGCCATTGCCGCAGGTTTGGATGCGATGCGCTGCAAAGCTGATCTTCGTCCTTGAGCAGACGGTTTTGCTATGCCGCGCGGCTGGGCAGCAGTATGAAGCGGGTATGGCTTTTGAGGAACAGAAATGAGCGTCCATTCCGGAAAATTGAGCGGTGTCGATCTGCGCGAGGAAATCAACAAGCTGCGCAAGGATCGCAACGCCGTGATCCTCGCCCATTATTACCAGCGGCCCGAATTGCAGGACATTGCCGATTTCGTCGGCGATTCGCTGGAGCTTTCAAGAAAGGCGCAGGCCAGACGCGGACGTGATCGCCTTTTGCGGCGTCAAGTTCATGGCCGATACCGCCAAGATCCTTTCGCCCGAAAAGATTGTGGTGCTGCCCGATCTTGATGCCGGATGCAGCCTTGAAGAGTCCTGCCCGCCCGACCAGTTCAAGGCCTTTCGCGAGGCGCATCCCGATCATATCGCGCTCACCTATATCAACTGCTCGACCGAGGTGAAGGCACTCTCCGACATCATCGTCACCTCCTCCTCGGCAGAGAAAATCCTCGCCGGGCTCCCGGCGGACCAGAAGATCATCTTCGGCCCCGACAAGCATCTCGGCGGCTATCTCGCGCGCAAGACTGGGCGGGACATGCTGCTCTGGCCGGGCGTGTGTATCGTTCATGAGGCGTTTTCGGAAACCGAACTCATCAAGCTGAAGGCGCAACATCCCGGCGCACCGGTGGCGGCGCATCCCGAATGCCCAGCGCACATCATCGACCACGCCGATTATGTCGGCTCGACCAGCGGCATCTTGAACTATGCCAAGACGATGCCCGGCAACACGCTGATCGTCGCGACCGAGCCGCACATCATCCACCAGATGGAAAAGGCAGTGCCGGACAAGGTGTTCATCGGCGCGCCGGGCGCAGACGGAAACTGCAACTGCAACATCTGCCCGTACATGGCGCTCAACACGATGGAGAAGCTCTATGTGGCGCTGAGGGATTTGCAGCCACGCATCGAGATCGAGGAAGGGCTGCGGCTGGCCGCCAAACGCTCGCTCGACCGGATGCTTGATATGGCGAGCGGGACGGTGGGGCTGGGGGATTTGGGGAAGCGGTGAAAATGCTTTACCGCTGCTATGTCCGGGGTGAGAATTTCCTCACAGATGAGGGTGGTGTTCCTGAGCGCATCGGCTTTTATACAACCCGTTGGGTAGATGCGAACTGTCCAGAAGATGCTGAGACGCGCGTCGTTGCAATGTTGCGCGAAGAACCGGAACTGCGAAGGCCGGACTGGTATGATGGTGTAGGGCCTCGAGCTATGGTCTATGTCGAGGAAATAGTTTTGGTCGAATCAGACGCGCGGGGGGTTAATCAGGGATTCGTATTCTTCCCTGAAGATGGCGCGTGAGCCTTCGCCGCATGAATGGCGAATGGTTCAAGCTGTCAAAGGCCGATATTCTGGCCTTCAAGAAACGCAAGTTTCAGTAACGCGCAATCTGCTTGGCGTCTTTGCGGCATCCGAATTATCTCACGCGAAGCCGCAAAAGGCGCGAAGAAAGTCACCCCGCCACAGCCTTCGCCACCACATCCGGTTCCGCCTCGATCACCTTGAGATAGGCCCGCGTCGCGGGCGGCGGCATATAGCGGGCAATTTCATATTGACGCAGGCTCGCGAGCGGGATGCCGTAGGCTCGCGCGAACTGATCCTGCGTCATCCCCAACCGATGGCGCAGGACGCGGAACCGGCGGCCCATATGGGCCCGCTTCAACCCGGCCACACTGACGTCACGATCCTCCGGATCATTCGGATCTGCCGGAATCGCGATCATAGTCTCTTCGTTCATTCGCATTGCTTCGCCTCACTGAAATCATTCGCACGACATTTCCGCGCCAGACATGGACAGCGGTATAGAGTTTGCCATCGACATATCCGACCGCCTTCCACCGTTCTTCCTCGTCGCCCACTCGGATCGTCGGCGACAGCGTTAGAAATGGGTCACCAAACACCCGTCTGCCAAACGCCAGTGGCAAGCGGTGTTTGAACCGGTTGATCTCATCCTTGTCGGCATCATATTCGATCTGCGTAGATATATGTGATTCACACAGTAATAGCAACGTGGTCGCCCGGGCCAATGCCAAGTCATGATTATATGGCGTAGCACACCGATCCGGATGCATTGGGCTTGCGTCGATCCGATGCCCCGCTATCCTTTCGCCAATGACCAACCCCGGCCTCATCCTGATGACCATCGCCATCCTGCAATTCACAGTGATCCCGCTGGTTGCCGATCTCAATCGCAGCCACGCCACAAACCCCTTATGGCCCGGCCATGCCCGATTTCACGTCGTGACTCAGGTGCTCACGACATCGGCGCTGGGCGGGCTGGCGCTGTTCTTCCTCTGGTCGGGTCGGGTGGAGCAACAGCTTGGCATCTGCATCGCGACGATGCTTTCGCTCGTCGCCCTGGTCGGATTTTTCGTGAGCGCTGGTACGGCGCGGTTTTATGGCGGTGCGGTGCGGGCGGATGCGGGTATCGCCGCGACGCGGGTCGGCCGGGTTGATGGGAATGTGGCCAATTTTGGCCTTTCGCTCGCTTTGCTTTTGACCGGGCGGTTGCTGCTGCTGTAACTGCAAGAATATGGTCTTCTCGCTTCCCGGATTCGATCTTGATGCGTTTGTTCGCGCGACCTTGGCAGAGGATCTCGGGCCGACGGGCCGGGATGTCACATCCGAATCCGTGATCCCGGCGGACGCGCGTTTTTCCGGCGTGATGGATAGTCGCGATCCCGTCATCGTCGCCGGATTGCCGATTGCCGCGGCGTTTTTCCGGCATCTCGATCCCACAATCGAGATCGAAACCCTTGTCGATGAAGGCGCGTCCGTTCCGGCGGGCACGGACCTGATGCGCCTTACCGGCACGGCGCGGGCGATGCTGACGGCGGAACGATCTGCACTCAACACCGTCCAGCATCTCAGCGGCATTGCGACGATGACGCGCACCTATGTCGATGCGATTGCAGGCACCGGCTGTATCCTGCTCGACACACGCAAGACCATTCCCGGTCTGCGTGTGCTCGAAAAATATGCAACACGAATGGGCGGGGCGACCAACCACCGGATGGGCCTGTGGGACGCTGCGATGATCAAGGACAATCATGTTGCGGTGGCTGGCAGCGTGGCCGAAGCCGTCCGGCGCGCGAAGGATGCCGGGATCGTACAGATCATTCTTGAAGTCGATCACATCGACCAGATCGAACCCGGTTTGGCAGCTGGCGCCACTCACCTCCTGCTCGACAATATGGATGCACAATCGCTGGGGGACGCGGTGGCGCTGGTCGCTGGTCGCGTTCCGACGGAAGCGTCGGGCGGTGTCACGCTGGACACAATCCGTGCAAAGGCGGAAACAGGCGTCACCTATATCTCGGTGGGGCGGCTAACCCAGTCTGCCCCTGCTGCAGATATCGGGCTCGATTTTTCGCTACAGTCGTAAAAGGATTGCGTGATGGCAGGTAAATGGATGCGCGGCTTGGCAATAATTGCAGCCCTGATGGGGCTTCCCGCCCTCGCCGCAGCGCAGAATCAATGCACCATTCCCCAATCAATACCCGTCGGACGCGCCATTTTTCCGCCGCCCGGTGACACCGTCCTTGTGCCTTTGACGGGGCATGTCCTTTCGCTCTCCTGGTCGCCGCAATTCTGCAAGGCGCATGGCGATGAGAAGAAGAATGCCCCGCAATGCGGCGGATCGAGCCGCTTTGGCTTCATCCTGCACGGTTTGTGGCCCGATGGAGAAGGCCAGAAAAACCCTCAATGGTGCAAACCGGTCGCCGCTGTTTCTCAGGACGTATTGCGGGCAAATTTTTGTGCAACACCCTCGGCGGGGCTGATGCAGTATGAATGGGCTAAACATGGCAGTTGCATCGAAAGCGATGCCGGGCACTATTTTCGCGCGGCCAACCTGCTCTACACGTCGCTCAAATTTCCCGATATGGATGCGCTATCGCGCGCCCAGCCTGACGTCGGCGCCTTTACGGCAGCGTTCATCGCGGCCAATCCGGGGCTGACTGCCGAAATGGTGCGGGTGGATGTAACGCAACTGGGCTGGCTGGAAGAAGTGCGCCTGTGCCTTGGCAAGGATTATCATCCCAAGGTGTGCCCGCGCGATATTGGCGGCGCCGGGGCGGGCACAAAGATCCGGATCTGGCGGACAAACTGAACCCGGCGCTTACCGTTTGATCGTCACCGTGCCGGGATGATGCCGGTCGAGATGTTTCTTGATGATCTTCAGGTTACGGCTGTTCGACCGGAAGAAAAAGTCCGGCACCGCCCCCACCAGCGGGATTGCGCCAAGCAGCGCGTCGAAGCCGATATTGCCGGCCATGCGGACGACCGTCGATTTGGGCATTCCCAGATTGCGGGCTTCCCAAGCGAGATAGCTGCCCATGACAGCCGCAATCACGCTGCCTCCGACCGGGATGAGGTCCAGCAACACATCTAGCCCGATCCGCTGGCTGGTTCCCGGGATCGTGAAAATCCCTTCCAGCAACTTTTCCATCGCCTCGATTCGCCGGCGCACAGCGGCCGGATGCTGGCCAGCAAAATGGCCAGTGCTCGCGTTGATCCGGTCGATTGTTTCCGGCTTTACGGTCATGGGCAAAGCTCCTCTACCTCAAATATAGGAGCGGCTGGCGGCGTTTCCAGTGTTCAGCGCTGAGCGACCCTGAAATGGCGCAGCGGATGGATGGCAAAGGCACTTGCCCGCCAACCGGTCAATTGTGGGCCGACCAGCGACCAGCGCAACGGGAGAGCTATCGGGATATAGGATTGGTTGGACGCGAACGCGGCATCTGTCTCGGCGATGGCCGCCGCATGATCGGCCAGAGTGGTTGCAGAAACAATGGCTTTCAGGGCAGTTTCCCCGGACTGGGAGCAGGGCATATGATGCGCGCACGATACCCGTGAGAGATACCACAGCGCACTCGATTGCGGAGCCACTTCGTCAATCAGCCGCAAGTCTGCCGGATCCTTGGGGCCGACCAGCGTTGCGCGAATGCCAATGCGCCGCCAGTCATCGGCCAACGCGGCGAACAACAATCGCGAACTCGCCCCGATTGGCAACGAAACCCGGATTTCGGGCAAACCGGGATGCCCGTTCACGTAACTGCGGGCGCGGGCGATCCGCGCGGAGGCGGGAAGCTCCACCCATTCCAGTGCTGCGGGCGGCGCAGAACTGTCGAGCTGGGCCGGCAGGATCGATAGCACCGGTTTCCAGTTCGAAACGCCAAAGAGTTGGACAATCCTGTCACGATTGATGGCCATCGCGAGAGCATGACGAATATTCACATCGGCCAGCGCCTTGCTATCGACATCGACGGCCAGGCCGAACAATCCATAGGCTGGATCAAGCTTGAACCGGCTTGAGGCCACGCTTGCCGCACGGGCCAGCGCGAGGTCAGCGAAACCACCCCCGGTCACCAAGGCAATTTCGCGCGCAGCGAAGCGAGCGATCCCCAGGCTGGCCTTTTCGCTGCGGACGCGAACGTCGCTGCGCTCCTGATCTTCCACGGTGGGCGTTTCGCCTACATCCGGGATCAGGCGCAATCTCGTGACTCCTTTGCGCACCGAATGAACCTGATAAGGGCCCGTCCCGTTCGCCGGACTGGTCTGAAAGACTGCGAGTTCGGGCTGTGCCATCAGTTGCAGGAAATCCGGCTGCGGCACTTTCAGCCGAATCTCGATGACCTGCCCTGTCATGCTGATGATGCGGTCGACACCGGGCAACAAGGGCTTGAGCACATTGCGGCTCGCAGGAGCAGCAATGGCGCGCAGTCGCGCTGCCACTTCCGCACTCGTCACCGGGCGCCCATCCGACCATCGTGTACGGCGGATACGGAAAATAACACTCATCCCATCGTCGGTCATGATCCAGCGCTCGGCCAGCGCAGGCTCAATCTGGCCATCGGCATCGAATGCAACAAGGCCCTGCGCAGTCTCGCCGAGCATTAACGCAGCCTCGCTTCCGATTGGCCCGCGATCAGGGTTGGCAAGCTGGAGCTTCGATCCGATCAGGCTCATCGTGATCGGCTGCTTGTCGCTGGCGCGCGAACAACTGCCCAGCGTGAGACCGGCCAAGAGCAATAATGAGATTATCCGCGTCATGGGCTATTCAATCCGCAACGTCCGGCCCGGGTGTATAGCGGCCCGGCTGTTCCGCCAACCCTTCACGCACGGCACATTGGGCATTCCCTGCGCTTCGTGGTGCGGACGGCGGGACTTGAACCCGCACTCTCATGAAGAGAAGCAGATTTTAAGTCTGCTGCGTCTACCGGTTTCGCCACGTCCGCAGGCCATAGCCCTCCAAAGAGCCATGGACGTCGTCCGTCAAGCAGGAAAGCCTGTCAGACGTTCAAACGCTCGCGGATTTCCTTGCCAGGCTTGAAATATGGTACGCGCTTGGCAGCGATCGCAACGGATGCGCCCGTGCGCGGATTGCGCCCGGTGCG
>JANLQV010000125.1:0-4272 GCA_031368025.1 Sphingomonadales bacterium
GTTTGCCAGAGCCCGGCGAAACCAGTCGGCCAGCTCCGCTTCAGAGAGCTCGCCTGAGGCCAGCGCCAGAAACACGACAACCAGTTCGGCGTCGCTCGCCTCAAGCGTATGGCCATTCAGCACGAGGAAGGTTTCCGCAACCACCGCCGCCGTCCGCTTGTTGCCGTCAACAAAAGGGTGGTTCCGCGCAATCCCGAAGGCATAGGCCGCTGCCAGCGCCGCCGCGTCAGGCTCCCCATAGGCGGCGAGGTTCTGCGCCCGCGCCATCGCGCTGTCGAGCAAGCGAGCATCGCGCACCCCCTCCCCGCCGCCATGTTCGACCAGTTGTTCAAGATGCGCCGCCTCTGCCACGGCGAGCGCAACCCATATCCAGTCCTGTGCCATAAGGGTTTACTTTGCGAGTTCGGCCAGCGCGCGCTTGCGACGCTTCATTACGTCACGGGCGACGGCCATCTGCGCATCGAAATCCGCCTCAGGCGCGGAAAGCTCAATTCCGCGCGGCGTTTTGGAAACTGAAAGCGTCTCCCCGATCGCCGTTTCAAGATGCGCCAGCAATTCCTTCGGCAGGATCACCCCCGCCGAATTGCCGATCTTCGTGACTTTGAGCTGCATGTTCATACGGGCGTTATAACAAAAGGCGGAGCAAAGCGCAATCTCAGGATTTGCCGGGTAACTCCCAAACCTCCAGCTTCAATTCCGGCACATCGCGAAAATCCGCGCCGTTCATTGTGATGAGCAGGAGATCGTGGACCAGGGCGGTTGCTGCGATCATCCGGTCGAGGATGAGCGGGCGGGAATAGCCAAGGGCGGAAACGATCAAGGCATAGGCGCGCACGTCCGCATCATCAAACGGCAGCACGACGACCCCGCCAAGCAGGATATCAAGCGCGGCGCGCCGTTTCTCGGCCAGTACCGGCTTTGAATGGACGCCGCCTTCCAGCTCGACCAGTGTCACAATCGAGATATAGGGCGGCTCGGCAAGCCCGGCAATGCGGGCCGCGACCTGCGGATCGCCATCACGCAGGTGGATCGCAATATTGGTATCGATCAGGACGGCCAAGGTCTAAAGGCCCGGCCGATCCGGAAATTCGAACGGACCCCGCGTCTCGATTTCGCCCACCGGCCCGAGTGCTTTCAGAGCGGCCAGCATCGCCAGCAGTTTGTGCTTTTCGATCGTCGGGTCTTTCACAGGCCGCAGGACGATCTCATTTCCGCGCTGTTCGAGTACGACATCCACATCCGCCGCAATCGCCAACCCCCTAGGCAGACGCACGGCGACGCTGTTGCCACTCTTGAAGGTGCGGGTGAGAATCGGCGCGATCATATCATGTATATACGGGATATACGTGAGAGAAGCAACCGGAATGGAAGCCACAGACCGTTCGCCACCTCTGCGCGTGATCGTCCGCGCTGTGTTGCTGTCGCCAAAAGCTGTGATGTAGATCGGGTTTGTCATGACAGCCATATGCGCAATCCGCTGGGTATGGATGCAAGTTGTGGAATGTCTCAAATTGGGTGGGAAGTGGACCTGAGCTGTGGAGAATTGAATTGGTCAATGGCGGCCATTGCTTCTTCGATGGTGCGATCTGTTGCGACCATCGAAAGCAAAATGTCGCCCCCGGTGAGCTTACGCCTTACTGCGCCCAGCCAACTTGATGCCCCTCGTCCAGGAAACAAAGACGGATTAGAAAGATGCAAAACGATCCATGCATGGGACCCATAATTCCAAACTGTAACACCCCTGATCTCTGACCAAGGTATTGTTTTGTCGGACCAGCTCAAGCTTCGGATGCCCGATGAATTGACACGTAATTCTTCGCTGCCTCTGATAAACCGTTCTATCCAATATTTTCCGCCAATTGCGGACAAGATAATGCTCGACCAGCCAAGCGCACTTATCACGAAGTGCGGATAGCGATGTGAAGCTGGCCCGCTTCCAATTGTGCCAGCCATCCATAGCCCGACAAATAGCCAAATGACTAATAATAGGAGCATTAGCAAAACTTGAGGCTGGGAAGACTTGGCCACAAAATCTCGCTTTTGGGTACTTCTCGTATAGTCGCTTGCTTTTACTTCATCAGCCATGCCCTGCAACTTACACTCCTCACGAACGCCCGCAATGGGGCCGAAAGCGAGGGTGCCGGAATGGCGACTATGGGGTCGAATGCTGCCACACTTAACGCAAGAGCGTGGAGATGGCGTTCCAGAAATTAAGGAGAAGTGTCAGCACAAAAATAATGCCTGCAACCGCAAGTGCGGTGTTCATCCACCGAGCGTCTATGTCGGGGTCATCGCGCTTCCACATACTCAACTCCACTCAGACAGGGCCTTCGCGGTTCGCCCCCGCTTGGCCTGTCCGTTTCGATCCTGTGATCGGGGAGTTAGCTAACCGCTCTAACACGGCTCCTGTAACCTTTAGATTCGAGAGAACCCTGGACATGCGCCACAGGCTCCCCGACCGAAAGGATCAGGGCGGTGATAAGGTTACGTCCTTACCATCCGGTTCGAGAGGAGTAGCTATACTCCAGAGCCGTGCGTAGCGGCTCCACTCACAAGGATGTCCGCAAAGGCCGCGCGATGCAAGGGGGGCGAGGGCTTTGACACCAGGAGATCATCGCACACTCCTCTCGCCAAACTGCGTCGTAACTGGCAGGGGCCGCAAAGCATGAGCCAGCAACCCCTTCCTCCCGCGATCAAGTTCGTGCTGGCGACGATGCTGATCAACTCGATTGGCTTCGGCATTGTCATCCCCTCCTTTCCGCACCTGATCATGTCGCTGGGCAATGCGACACTGTCGGAGGCGACGGCGATCGGTGGGTTGCTGTCACTCGTCTATGCCCTGTTCCAGTTCATTTTCGGGCCGATCATGGGCAATCTGTCTGACCGGTTCGGCAGGCGGCCGATCCTGTTGGGCTCGCTGTTTGGCTTTGCGGTCGATTTCGTCATCCTGGCCTTTGCGCCGACGATGGCCTGGCTGTTCGTCGCGCGGGTTCTGACGGGGGTGTTCGGTGCGTCGAACGGGCCGTCACAATCGGTCATTGCCGATCTTGTCGGGCCGGATGAACGTTCCCGCCTGTTCGGCTATATCAGCGCGGCGTTCGGGATTGGGTTCGTCGCTGGGCCCGCGCTTGGCGGGTTGCTCGCCGAAATCAGTTTCCGCATGCCATTCTATGCGGCGGCAGCGCTCGCCAGTGCCAACCTGCTCTACGGCCTGTTTGCGCTGCCCGAAACGCTGGCGCGGGAGAATCGCCGCCCGTTCGATTGGCGACGTGCCAACCCGGTCGGCGCGCTGCTCTCGCTGCGCACGCTGCCGGGGCTTCTGCCGATTTCGGTGGTCTATTTCCTCTGGCAACTGGCGAGCCTGATCTATCCGATGACCTGGGCCTATTTCGCCATTGGTCGCTATGGCTGGTCGAACGGTCTGGTCGGGCTCTCGCTCGCGCTGATGGGGGCGACGATGGCGCTGACCCAGATTTTCCTCTCGTCGCGCATTGTTGCGCGGTTTGGGGAGCGGACGACGGCCACGATCGGCCTCGTCGGCGGGGTGCTGTGCATGATCGCATTCGCGCTGGTGACGAACGGCACGCTCGCCTTCATGATGATGCCGCTGATTGCGGTCCAGTCGCTGGTCCATCCCTGCCTGACGGCGATGATGTCGCGGCGGGCCAACGCGAAAAATCAGGGCGAGGTGCAGGGCTTTGCCTCCAGCGTCATGGCGGTGGGGTCGATCATCGCGCCTTTGGTTTTCAACCCCGCGCTGGCTTGGTTCACCGGGCCGAAAGCGCCTGTGCATTTTTACGGGATTGCATTTGTGATTGCCGCGGTGTTTGCCGCGCTCGCGCTGATCGTCCTGTTATCGCTGTCGCGCGCGCCGAACCCCGATCCGGCGCTTCGCTGATCGGGCTGGCAAAGTCAGATTCCGCCGTCGAAAGTCTCGCGGCCGACGGCGGCGAGTGCGGCTGTCAAGGCTTCGGCACAGCCATCAAGTGCGGCCTGATCGGTTGAGCGGATGTCATAGTTAGACCCGACCTTGCCTTCGCGGAAAATGGGGTAGCTGCCGATCTGGCAGCCTTGGTGCGCCATTTCAGTTGCGCCCAGCAGGTCGGCAATCTCACTTTCAGCAACCCAGCAACCCAGCGTCCGTGAAAGGAGCGGCGCCCCGCCTTCCAGCGTCCCGGTCAGCGCATCGAGCATCCCCGCCGTGATATGCGGCACGCCCGCCATGATGAAGATATTGCCGTGGCGGATGCCCGGCGCGCCTGACATCCGGTT
>JANLQV010000201.1:0-1623 GCA_031368025.1 Sphingomonadales bacterium
TGCCGAGCGACGGCGCCCGGGGATCGGTCAGGGTTTCGACGGCCATGTTATGCGCCACGATCTGGCCCATAGCCTGCGACGCGATTTCACCAGAGTTGCGAAGGATCGTGCCTTCGAGTTTCAACAGAGTCAGCGCGACTAGGCTGAAGATCGCTAGCGCGACCATCATTTCAATGAGCGTGAAGCCGTGTTCGGCGGAACGTAACGAAGGCGTGAAGCCGTGTTCATCCCTCCACATGCACGCCTCCATCGGCGCCGATGGCGATGCCCACCCGCTCGTCGCCGCGCTGGATCGTTATCCGTGCCGGCGGAGCTGCAACACCGGTCGGATCGAAATCGACCTGCGCCGCCGAGGCCTTTGTGCCATTCTGCCAGCGCGCCCGGTTCAGCGGTTTTTCTGAAATATCCTGCCATGTTCCGCCACGCTTTTGCGCGAAACTGTAGCCCCCGGCATCGACCGCGATCCGCGTCGCACGCGCGCTGATGATTGCATTGTCCCGCGCGGCGACGGCGCGCGCGGCAAAGCGTTCCGCTTCATCCACCAGACGTCCGCGGGGATCGGGAAGCGCCAGCATAACGACCGCCGACATCACACCGATGATGGTCAGCACCACCAGCAGCTCAAGCAGCGTAAAGCCGCGGTCGCCCCGCCCGCTATTGCCAGTTGCCAATGTCGGCATTTTCCCCCTCGCCGCCTTCGGCGCCGTCTGCGCCCAGCGAGTAAATATCGACCGCGCCATGCTGTCCCGGCATCACATAACGATAGGGGTGGCCCCACGGGTCTTTCGGGAGCTTCTTGATCACTCCCTTCGCCGCCAGAGCCTGAAGCCCTTCGCTTGCCGAAGGGTAAGTCAAGTTTTGGAGCTTGTACATTTCAAGCCCCTGATCGAGCACCGAAATATCAATCTTCGCTTTCTCCGCCGTCCCCTTCGAAAGCGCGGGCAGCACGTTGAAGGCAACGACCGTCGCAAGCAGGCCAAGAATGACCAGCACGACCATCAGTTCGACAAGGGTGAAGCCCTCTTCATCGGATTTCATTGTCATACTCCGGCCAGGGATTCGAGTTGTAATATGGGTAGCAGAATCGACAACACGATGGCAGCCACGATCACGCCCATGATGACGATGATGGCCGGCTCGAGCAGCGCCAGCGCGGCGGACGTGAAACTGTCGAACTCGCGTTCAAGATAGTCGGCAGCGCGTTCGAGCATCGCGTCGAGCTGCCCGGAGGATTCGCCAGATGCGGTCAAATAGACCAGCAGGGGCGGAAAAAGACCGGTCCGGCGTAGCGCGGCAGACAGGCTGCCTCCACCCCGGATGGCCTCAACCATTTCGTCACTCGCCTGTCGCAGCGCCCGATTGCGGACGGTTCGGGCCGACAGCGTCAACCCGTCAATCAGAGGCAGTCGGCTGGCGACCATTGTCGCAAGCGTGCGCGCCAGTCGCGCAGCGTGCAGATCGCGGACAAGGCGGCCCAGCAACGGCAGCCGCAAGATCGACCGATCAAAGGACAAGCGCCGTCCTTCATCCTGTAAAAGCCGCCAGCCAAGGAACAAAAGCCCGCCGACGACCAACAGGATCAGCCACCACCATCCCGCCAATACGCTGGACAGAGCGATCACC
>JANLQV010000217.1:0-1658 GCA_031368025.1 Sphingomonadales bacterium
CCTTCGGGACAAGCTGGCCGCAAGCGGCATGGCGGGCAAACTTTCACTGTTGCGTTCGGATGGCGGTCTGATGTCGGCGCAAAAGGCCGAGGAGCATCCGGTCAGCATCCTGATGTCGGGCCCGGCCGGCGGTGTGGCAGGTGCGTTGTGGGTCGCGAAAAATGCGGGGTTGAAGAATATCCTCACGCTCGACGTCGGAGGCACTTCGACGGATGTGGCGCTGATCGAGAATCTTGAGCCGCGCCGGGTGCGGACGACGGACGTCGGCCACCTTTCGGTGCGCGCCTCCTCGCTCGACGTAAAAACTGTCGGCGCGGGGGGCGGATCGATCGCCTATGTCCCCGAACTGACCGGCGCGCTTCGCGTCGGTCCGCAATCGGCCGGCGCCGTGCCCGGGCCAGTGGCCTATGGCAAGGGCGGGGAAGCCCCCACCGTGACCGATGCCAATGTGGTGCTTGGCTACCTTCCTGAAAACCTGCTCGGCGGGAGTTTCAAGCTTGACCGTGAAGGGGCGAAAAGAGCGGTCCAAACGATTGCCGATGCCTTGAAGATCGACCTGATGGCGGCGGCGCGCGGCATCATCGACATCGTCAATGAAAACATGTTCGGTGCATTGCGGATGATATCGGTGCAGCAGGGCTACGACCCCCGGCATTTCGCGTTGATGGGATTTGGCGGCGCAGGCCCGCTTCATGTCAACGCGGTTGCGCGGTTGATGGGGAGCTGGCCTGCTATTTCACCGGTGTCACCGGGCGTGCTCTGCGCATTGGGCGATGCGACGACGAGGATGCGGACTGAAACCGCCCGCTCGCTTTCGCGGCTCGCCTCGCAAACTCAAGCGGATGAACTCATCACGATCCTTGAAGAGATGGGGGCACAAACCCGTGCAGAACTCCGTTCAGATGGAGTCCCCGACGACGAGATCGAGAGCGCCTTCGAGGTCGATGTCCGCTACGCTGGCCAGGCATTCGAAGTGCCCTTGACGATCAATCCCGAGGTTCTTCGCGACGATGGCATCGCCGGACTGTTAAAGCGCTTTGATGAGGAACATCTGCGTCTCTTCACCTTCAACATGGATACGCCGCATGAGATCGTGAACCTGCGCGCTGTGGCACTCGGCAAAGCGCTCGATCTGCCGGCAGCCGAACTGCCTCGGGGCGACGGCAACCCATCGGCGGCGAAGATGCGCGATCACACACTGTGGATGGATGGCAAGGAACAGGCGGCCATCATCTATGACCGCGACAAACTGAGGCAAGGTGACATGATTCCCGGCCCCGCGATTGTCGTGGAGATGGATTCGACCACACTGATCGAAGCCGGCTGCATCGCCTCTGTCGACCGCGTCGGCAACATCCTGATCAATCCGGCTTGAGGAGCGCATCAAATGCCCGCAACCATCGTTGAAACCAATACAACACCATTCCGGAAGATCGAGATTGATCCGGTCACGCTCGACATCGTTGAAAACGCGCTGCGCAATGCGCGGATCGAGATGGACGCCACGCTCGTGCGCACCGCGATGTCGCCGGGCATCCGTGAACAGGGCGATGCTTTTCCGTTGATCGCCGATCCGGCGGGAAAGATGATCGTTGGTCAGTTCGGCAGCTTCATCGACGGATTCCTGCGCGGCTTCGACGGGACCATCGAGGAAGGCG
>JANLQV010000250.1:0-9549 GCA_031368025.1 Sphingomonadales bacterium
GATCGCCGCACCCAGATCCTCGGACGCTTGTGCGAAATTGCCGGGCTGGTGCCGCCAATAGGTGTTGGCCGAAATCTGTCCGCCCCAGAGTGGCCGGGAATAGACGGCCTCGACATCGCGTTCGCGTCCGGTCGGTGCCAGATTCAGCCGGGTTATGGCGAAGCCCGCCTGTCCCGTCGTATAGTCATAACTGGTCGGCAGGTTGAGATCGAACCCGCCGCGCGACACGCGCAGCGGCTGGGCCACCCTTAACGACAGGCGATCATCGCGACCGAAAAGGGCGCGATGCGTGGCATCGAACGACCAGGCTGTTGTTTGCAGATGATCGCTGGTTTGGCGAATGCCCCCGGCTCCGACATGCGTCCAGCCTTGCCGCCATGCGGCGGTCAGCGCCCAATTGCGCGACGGCGTCCAGCGTGCTTCGAGATCGGCAAACCAGGATCGCGCACCGCCGATTCCGAACGCCGCATCGAAATGCCCACCCAGAACCGTATCGCGTTCGATCAGGTTGGTCGCCCGCGCCGAAAGTGCCATTGTTCCCATCGTTTTGGAAGCACCAAGGCTAAGCGCGCTATAGCCATGATCGCGATAGCCGCGCCGCAGCGTGGCAAAATCACCATTCTCCCAGAGCCGCGCATCGCCGGTCTCCGCGCTTGTGGTCAGGGCAATCCCGCCGAGTTGCTGACGCAGTGCCAGCCCGGATTTGGCCCGCGTGTCGAACCCGAAACTATCCAGCGCCGATGACCCGACAAGAAAATCGCCGCCGCCGCGCCGGTCGAGCTGGTTGGCAAGCGCAAGGCCGCTGCGCGAAATGCCAAGCGCAACTGCGGTATTGGGCCCGAGCCGTGTCATCACCGATCCGGCCAGCGCCCGGGCGCGACGATCCTCATTGGCTGAAAGCAGCAGGCGATCGACCGACAGGCCTTCCCGGCCCGATGTGACCGATAGCGCAACCGAAGTCGCACCCCCTGCCATAACCCGGCTGCGCGTGCCAATGCCGAGCGCTGGCGCGAGCCTGGGTTGGAGCGGCGCATGCGCGATGCCTGAAGCAATGTCGGTCGTGTAAGCGCGGCCGTAACCATCAAGAACAACAGCAGAAAGCCCGCTTTGCAGGCCGTCGCCCATTGGCGCGGAGGTTGTCCCTGACGACGACGAAAGCTGGATCATCGATCCGGGAAGCGTCAATGGCCCTTGCGGGCCGAATGCCTTGGCAAGATCAAGCGCACCAACGCCAAAGACAGTGTCAACGCCCGGCGCGCCAAGGTCAACCGACGAACGGAACAGGAGATCAACAATCTGGGCGCCGGTGAGGTTGGGGAAAGCTTGAGCAAGCAACGCCACGGCACCAGCGATGATCGGTGCCGAAAAGGATGTTCCGCTCCACAAAAAGGCAATGCCGTTCTGGTTGATCGCTCGCACCCTGTCGCCGAGCGCGCCGAGATAATGGGTTGCACCGTTCCCTGCCTTGTTTGAAAAACTGGCCAGCGCTGCGTTGCTGGCATCGAGTGCCCCGGCAATGATGACAAGATTGCGGGCAAGCGGATCATTGGCAATCTGGGCAAGCGGATCAGGATCGTTCAGGCTGTCATTGCCGGCGGAAAAGACAATGATGATGCCAGCAGTCGTCGCGCGGCCGATTGCGGCGCGCAGCGCCGAATTGGCCGGCGATCCACCAAGCGAAATATTGATGACACGGGCACGGTTTGCAATGGCCAGGTCAACTCCCTGGGCAATCGCGCCGTCATTGTGCGAACAGCCCTTATTGGGATCTGTGTTGGCACAGCTTCCCGGCGTGTCGGTGCGTGCGACGAGCAGCGTTGCGCCAAATGCGATCCCCAGAATACCGTTGTCATTCCGTGCGCCGAGCAGCACATCCGAAACAGCAGTGCCATGCCCCCCTTCGTCGCCGATGCCGCGTGATCCGGCCAGATCGGCAGAGGCGGGATGGATGCGGCCAGCAAATTCCGGATCGGATGCCGCCACACCCGAATCGATCACGGCGGCGATCACGCCCGCGCCGGTCGCCCCCGCACTATAGCCGCTGATGGCATTGGCCTGAACTGCACCATTCGAGCGTCGATATTCCGCCGTATCGAAACTGGCTGAGGGCGGGGGTGGAGGTGGCGGCGGAGGTGGTGCTGGAGGCGGTGGAATGGGTGTCGGTGTTGGCGTCGAATTGACACCGCCGCCAGTGCTGCCGCCGCCACATCCGCCAAGCATGGCGATGGCCGGAAGGGCGCAACCCACCATAAATGCCGCACGTGTCCAAGTTCCAAACATACACATCCCCGTACCCGCAAGCTGATGTATCCCATGGGAGGTGTTTCGCCAAGGTGGACCTGTTTGCTTAACATGATGAACCGGTTTGCGCCAAGAACGCTCAATCGTTAGAGCCGTAGCCATGCCGCCCGCTCTTGGTTCGATTGAAAACTGGATCTTCGATCTCGACAACACGCTCTACCCTGCGCGCGTGGACCTTTTTGCGCTGATCGACGCGAAGATGGGGCTCTATATCCAGCGCCTGATCGGCGTGGACGCCATCGAGGCACGGCGCATCCAGAAACGCTATTTCATTGATCATGGCACGACCCTGTCCGGCTTGATGGCGCATGAAGGGATTGATCCGCACGATTTTCTCGATTTCGTCCATGATATCGACATGAGTCGGCTTGCCCCCGATCCCGCCCTCATTTCATCCCTCGCCAAGCTGCCGGGGCGCAAGCTGGTCTTCACCAATGGCGACGCAGCCTATGCAAAGCGCGTGCTCGCCGGGCTCGGGCTGGCGGAAGCGTTCGACGGGTTGTTCGATATTCATGACGCACAATACCGGCCGAAGCCGCATCCCGATGCCTATTCGGGGATGTGCAAGGCGCTGGCCGTCGAGCCGACCCGCGCGCTGTTTGTTGAGGATATGGCCCGAAACCTGAAGCCCGCCAAGGCGATCGGCATGGCGACGGTCTGGATTAACAATGGCTCGGAACATGGCAGCGCAGATGCCAGCCCCGATTTCATCGATTATGAAACGCACGATCTGAGCCACTGGCTGACCGGGATGATGGAGACTGTTTGACGATGACTGCACAGCTTGAAATTGCCATCAATGCCGCTTGGGAGGGCCGCAACACAATCAGCCCCGCAACGACTGGCGACACGCGCGATGCTGTCAATGCCGCGCTCGCGCTACTGGATACCGGCGAGCGGCGGGTGGCCGAAAAGGTCGGTGGCGAATGGACCGTCAATCAGTGGCTCAAAAAGGCGGTGCTCCTGTCCTTTCGGCTGAACGATAATCAGATCGTCCCGGGGCCGGGCGGAACCAACTGGTATGACAAGGTGCCGTCCAAATTCGCCGGTTGGGGCGAAAATCGCTTTCGTGAGGCCGGTTTTCGCGCTGTGCCCGGAGCGATTGTCCGCGCTGGCGCGCATATCGGACGCAATGTCGTCCTGATGCCCAGCTTCGTCAATATCGGGGCCAGCGTTGGCGACGGTTCCATGGTCGACGCATGGGCCACCGTTGGAAGCTGCGCGCAAATCGGCAAGAATGTGCATCTTTCTGGCGGCGTCGGCATTGGTGGGGTGCTTGAACCGCTTCAGGCCGGGCCAGTCATCATTGAGGATAATTGCTTCATAGGCGCGCGTTCCGAAGTGGTCGAAGGCGTGGTGGTGGAAGAAGGCGCCGTGCTCGGCATGGGCGTGTTCATTTCCTCAACCAGCAAGATCGTTGACCGGGCGACAGGCGAGGTCTTTATCGGCCGGGTCCCTGCCTATTCGGTCGTCGTGCCGGGGGCGATGCCGGGCAAGCCGCTGCCCGACGGATCGCCGGGACCGAGCCTTGGCTGCGCCGTGATCGTGAAGCGCGTCGATGCGCAGACGCGTTCCAAGACGGCGATCAACGAATTGTTGCGCGATTAACGCTTGAGCAGCCCCAACCTCGGGATTTCGATCTTGGGGCAGTGATCCATTACAACCTGGAGGCCTGCGGCTTCGGCGCGGGCGGCGGCTTCGGGATTGACCACACCCAACTGCATCCAGACCGCCTTCGCGCCGACCGCAATCGCTTCGTCGACGACCGACCCCGCTGCCACGCTGTTGCGGAAGATATCGACCAGGTCGATCGGCTCGGCGATGTCAGCAAGCGCACTGACCACTGTCTCCCCGAGCAGCTTCTGCCCGGCCAGCCCCGGATTGACCGGAATCACGCGGTAGCCCTGTTGCTGGAGGAAGGCCATGATGCGGTGACTGTCGCGCGCCGCATTGGCCGAGGCACCGACCAGTGCCACGATCTTGGTGCCAGACAGAAGCGCGGCAATTTCATCTCCCGATTCAAGCGGCATCCCGTTCTCCCTGATTGTCGAGCCAGGTGATCAGACGCTGGGCGATGGCGTTGAAATTCGTCGCAACCGGACCTTCGCTCGCGGCGGGCGGTTCCCCTGCGTCCGACGCAATACGAAGAGACATGTCGAGCGGGATACGACCCAGAAATGGATAGCCCATTTCCGCTGCTGCTGCTTCGGCGCCGCCATTGCCGAAAGGATCCGAAATCTCGCCACAGCTCGGGCATTGATACCCCGCCATATTTTCCACCAGCCCGATGATCGGGACGGTCGACTGCTTGAACAGGTCGATTGCGCGCGCGGCATCGATCAGGGCAAGGTCCTGCGGGGTTGAAACGATAATCGCGCCTGCCGGCTTGTGCTTCTGGATCATCGAAAGCTGGACGTCACCGGTTCCGGGTGGAAGATCGACGATGAGGATATCGCATGATCCCCAATCGGCGTCGATCAACTGGCCCAGCGCATTGCCCGCCATTGGCCCGCGCCACGCCACCGCCTGTCCCGGCTTCACCAGATGGCCCATCGACAGCATCGGCACCCCAAAGCGTGTGGGCACCGGTTCAAGCTGCTGGTCCCTGGCGGTTGGCCGCGCGCCTTCAGTATCCATTAACCGGGGTTGAGAGGGGCCGTAGATATCGGCATCGATCAGCCCGACCTTGCGTCCCATTCGGGCCAGCGCCACCGCAAGATTCGCCGAAAGTGTCGATTTGCCTACACCGCCTTTGCCGCTGCCGATCGCGATCAGGCGGCGGCCGGTCTTTTCCGACGTCATGGCGATGCGGATATCGGTCACATCGGGCACGGTTTCCAGCGTGGCGTGAACCGCCTTGTCGAGCGCATCGCGCTCATCCTTGGAAAGCCCGGTCACGTCGAGGATCAGGCTGACCTTGCCGTCTTTGAAACGGGGCGAGGCAATCCTGCCGCTGGCAATCAGCCCCCCGCGCCCGCGAGGGTAGGGGATTGTATCGAGAAGGGCGGAAATAGTATCGGAATCTGACATGCTGAGTGCTTTACGCAGAGATTCTTTGCCCGCCACTGTTTTTCGTGGCTGCTGCCACCTATAAAGACTCTCATGGAAACTGTTTCAGGCTGGCGGGCGCGTGCAAGCGCCCTTTTCAACGAAGGTGGCCCGTGGGGCGGGCGCGGTAAGGGCTCGGGCGGCGGTGGCGATTCAGGCGGCGGGGGCAAGGGCCCGCGCAACCCCTGGGATCAACCCCCCGGCGGTGGCAAGCCGCGCGGACCGCGTGGCACTTCGGCGCTTGACCAGCTTGCCGAACAATTGCGAGGCCGCTTTGGCGGGCAATTTCCCGGCGGCGGCAACGCCGCAGCGATGATTCGTTATGGGATCATTGCGCTTGTGCTGATCTGGCTGGTCACGACCAGTGTCCACCAGATTGAGCCGCAGCAGGCAGGCGTTATCACGCGTTTCGGCAAATATAGCGGTCGGCTTGAGCCAGGCATCGGAATAACGTTGCCAGCGCCGATTGATTCGGTTGAAAAGGTCGATGTGCGCGCCATCAACGTGACCAGCATTCCCGAAGAGGAAGGCGTCAACCTCGTGCTGACCGGGGATCAGAATATCATTGACCTCGCTTATTCGATCCGCTGGGATAAATCGAACCCCGAAAACTATCTGTTCGAATTGGCCAACCCCGACGAAACGATCCGCGAAGCCGGGGAAAGTGCGATGCGCGAAGTGATCGGCCAAGTGGGCCTGAACGAAGCCTTTGGTCGCGGGCGCGGGCGCATTGAGGCTGAAGTGACGGCGCGCACGCAGCAATTGCTCAACGATTATCATGCAGGCGTTTCTATCCGGGGCGTTTCAATTCGCCACATCAAGCCGCCCGCCGAAGTGGTCGAGGCATTCAACCAGGTGACCGTCAAGCAGCAACTGATGCAGGCGAATATCAACAACGGGAATACCTACGCCCAGCAAGTGATTGCGAAAGCCCAGGGCGACGCGGCGGCGTTCGACAAAGTGTATGAGCAATATCGCCTGGCCCCCGGCGTCACCCGGCGGCGCATGTATTATGATACGATGGAAGCCGTGCTGGCCAACACCGACAAGACCATTGTCGAGCCTGGTTCAATCGCGCCCTATCTTCCCCTTGGCAGCGGTCGGCCCCGCGTGACGGTTGAGGAGCCGAAATGAGCTACGATAATCCTTCTCCGTTCGAACGGTTGACGGCCAATCCGCTTGTCCTGCTCATCGGGGCCGTCGTTTTGCTGATGCTGCTTGCCAACACGATTTCCATCGTTCCCGAGACGCGTCAGGGCGTTGTCCTGCGCCTTGGCAGGCCTGTCCGCATCATCAACGCCTATCATCCGGGCCAACTACCCGGGGAGACCGGGGCCGGGCTGATTGCGCGGATTCCGTTCTTTGAACAGATCATCTGGATCGACAAGCGCATCCTCGACATTGATATGGAACCACAAGAAGTGCTTTCGACCGATCAGCGTCGTTTGAACGTCGATGCCTATGCCCGGTTCCGGGTTGTGTCTCCGCTGCAAATGTTTCGCTCGGTCCGGTCGACCGAAAATCTGGCAAGCGCGTTGCGCCCGATTTTGGGTTCGTCGCTGCGCACCGAACTGGGAAAGCGCACTTTTGCGGCGCTGCTGACCCCCGAACGCGATCAGGCGATGAACAATATCAAGATCAGGCTCGACCGGGTTGCACGGCAATATGGGGCGCAAATCGTTGATGTGCGGATCAAGCGCGCTGATCTGCCCGCCGGGACGCCGCTCGAAAGCGCCTATGAACGGATGCGCACAGCGCGGACACAAGAGGCACTGACGATCGAAGCCGACGGTCTGCGCCAGGCCCAGATCATTCGTGCCGATGCCGATGCGAAGTCGGCACAGATTTATGCGGCGGCCTTTGGCAAGGATCCCGAATTCTATGACTTCTATCGCGCCATGCAGTCCTACCGACTGACATTTGTCGGCGCGAACGGTGTGAAGCCCAGCGGATCGACCAACATGATCCTGTCGCGGGACAATGAATATCTCCGTCAATTTCGCGGAGGAAAGTGAAAAGGATCATCATGTTCAATTTCGGTTAAGCCGAAACATTTCATCATGATGAACGAATGAAGGGGATAACTCTCTATCTCAACCAGGAGGTTTGAACTCGTGCGTTACGCTTATGCCATCACATCCGCGCTGCTTCTCGGCGGCACTGCTGCCACTTTGGCGCTTCAGTCGCCCGGCAGTGCGCAGACAGCCCAGAATGAACCCGGCAGCATGGTGGCCGCTTCGGCGCCGCGCGCTGGCGCACCGATGAGCTTTGCGGATCTGGCCGCACGGCTGCAGCCGGCCGTGGTCAATATTTCGACCACCCAGCGGGTTCAGGTGAGCGGCAACCCGCTTGCCGGAACGCCCTTTGGCGATCTGTTCGGCGGCGGCGATGCCAATGCCAATGGTGGACGTCCGGTCACGCGAGAGGCGCAGTCGCTGGGTTCAGGCTTCATTATTTCGGACGATGGCTATATCGTCACGAATAATCATGTGATTTCGGGCGGCGAAGGTCCGAACGCCGGGGTGGTCAGTTCGATCAAGGTCACGCTGCCCGACCGCACCGAATATGATGCAACCCTGGTTGGCCGCGATCCGACGTCCGACCTTGCCGTCCTCAAGATCAAGGCGACCAACCTGCCGTTCGTCCGCTTCGGCGATTCGACCAAGGCGCGCGTTGGTGATTGGGTCGTGGCGATCGGCAATCCGTTCGGTCTTGGCGGCACGGTGACGGCAGGAATTGTATCCGCATTGCACCGCGTGACCGGGCAGGGCGGCGCCTATGATCGCTATATCCAGACCGATGCCTCGATCAATCAGGGCAATTCGGGTGGGCCGATGTTTGACATCAACGGTAATGTCATCGGCATCAACACGATGATTTTTTCGCCAACCGGCGGCAATATCGGGATCGGTTTTGCCATTCCCGCCGAACAAGCCTTCCCGATTGTCGAAAAGCTGAAGGGCGGGCTGACTGTCAAGCGCGGCTATCTCGGTGTCGGCATCCAGCCGCTCGATGAAGACATTGCCGATTCGCTTGGCTTGCCCAAAAATCATGGCGAATTGATCGGCCGGGTTGAACCGGGTGAGGCTGCCGAGAAGGCCGGGATCAAGCAGGGCGATGTCGTCGTTAAGGTCAACGGCCGGGACGTGACGCCTGACCAGACGCTGTCCTATCTTGTTGCCAACCAGCCGGTGGGCGGGCGCGTGCCGATCGAAGTGATCCGCGATGGCAAGCACCAGATGCTGACGGCGGTTCTGGGTGAACGGCCATCGGAGGAAAAGCTCGCCAGCCTCAACAGCAACGCGCAGCCCGGCCTCGACCCCGAGGATGAAAAGGCCAGCCAGACCGCGACGCGCGAATCGCTGGGCCTTGCGCTCCAGTCGCTCACCCCTGAAATCTCGCGCCAGCTTGGCCTTACTGGCCTGGTAAAAGGCGTCGTGATCGGTGCAGCCGATCCATCAAGTGATGCCGCTGCCAAGGGGCTTCAGCGTGGTGATGTGATTGTGTCGGTCAACTATAGGTCGACAGCCACTCCTGCCGATGTTGCAGCGGCGGCAGGCGCAGCGAAAGCAGCCGGACGCCGGAGTGTGCTGTTGCTTGTTCAGCGCGGAACCCAGGCCCCGCGTTATGTGGCGGTGAAGCTCAAACAAGGCTGAAATTAACGCTATTTCCTGCTTTGCTGTTGTGCTCCCGCTCCGCTATGTCGCGGGGCGCGTGTACAACAGCCGGGAAGCCTGCCTCTCAATGCAAAATCCGATGCGGCTCCTGGGGCAAAGGCGGTTCCTGCCCCTGTTCGCTACGCAGTTCCTGGGTGCCTTTAACGACAACCTGTTCAAGACGGCGATGGTCATCCTCGTCATCTACCAGATTTACAGCGATCCGGCGAAGGAAGCGAGCTTCAGCGCGCTGGCAGCGGGTCTCTTTATCCTGCCGTTCTTTCTTTTCTCCGCGCTATCTGGACAATTGGCTGACGGGCGCGACAAGGCTTGGCTGATCCGCATCGTCAAGACCGCGGAAATCGTCATCATGGTTTTCGGCGCGGCAGGGTTGATGCTCCACACCGTGCACCAGGGGCTCTCGATCGCGCTGATGCTGATGGCGCTCTTTGCGATGGGGGTGCATTCAACCTTTTTCGGCCCGATCAAATACGCGATCCTGCCCCAACATCTCGGCAAGGACGATGTGCTGGGCGGAACCGGG
>JANLQV010000314.1:0-6200 GCA_031368025.1 Sphingomonadales bacterium
ATCCCGATGAATGACGGCTGTTTGCGCCCCGTCACGATTGTCGTGCCTGATGGGTCGATGCTCAATCCGCGCTTTCCAGCCGCTGTCGTTGCAGGCAATGTTGAGACCAGCCAGGCGCTGTGCGATGCATTGTTCGGAGCATTGGGGGCGATGGCGGGGGCGCAGGGGACGATGAACAATTTCACCTTCGGCAATGACCGGGTTCAATATTATGAGACCATCGCCGGAGGATCGGGCGCAGGGCCGGATTTCGGCGGCACGTCCGCAATCCAGACGCACATGACCAACAGCCGCCTGACCGATCCCGAAGTGCTGGAAACGCGCTTCCCCGTGGTCCTGGAGGCGTTTTCGATTCGCAAGGGTTCGGGCGGTGCAGGTGCGCATCGCGGCGGCGACGGCGTGATCCGCCGCGTCCGGTTTCGTGAGCCTATGACGGCCAATATCCTTGCCAACCGGCGGTGGGTTGCACCGTTCGGACTGGCTGGCGGCGGTGATGGCGCGCGGGGCAGAAACTGGGTCGAGCGCGCCGCTGGCGGCATTGAAAAATTCGGGGCGACCGAAACGGTGGAGATGAGCGCGGGCGATGTGTTTGTAATCGAAACGCCCGGCGGGGGCGGCTTCGGGGTGAAGGGCTGATGCTCGTACTTTCCGGCATCCTTGTCATCATCGCCGGCTTCATGCTGCGCTTCAACCCGCTGCTGGTGGTCGCGGTTTCTGCGCTGGTGACGGGTCTCGCGGCGGGGCTAGATCTCCATGCGATCGTCTCCGCCTTTGGCAAGGCGTTCAACGATGCGCGCTATGTCAGCATCGTCTGGATTGTCTTGCCGGTCATCGGACTATTGGAGCGGCACGGCCTTCAGGAACGCGCCCGCACCCTGATAGGCGGGCTCAAGGGTGCAACAACGGGCCGCATCCTGATCGGCTATCTGCTTATTCGCCAACTGACGGCGGCGCTCGGCCTGACCTCGGTCGCGGGCCATCCCCAAACCGTCCGCCCCCTGGTCGCGCCGATGGCCGAAGCCGCCGCCGGAGACGTTGACGAGGCGATGAGCGAACGCGTCAAGGCCATGTCTGCCGCCACCGACAATATCGGGCTGTTCTTCGGTGAGGACATCTTCATCGCGATCGGCTCGATCCTTTTGATGAAGGGCTTTCTCGAACAACAGGGCATCATCCTTGAACCGCTCCAGCTTTCGGTCTGGGCGATCCCGACGGCAATCGCGGCATTTCTGATCCACGGTTTCCGGTTGTGGCGTCTCGACCGGAGGCTGAAGCGATGATCACGCTGGCGTTCGTTTACACTATGGCCGGGTTGTTCTTCGCCGCGCTGGCGCTGTTGAGCGCGCGCAAGTCGCGCTGGGGCAATGCCGCATTCTACGCGCTGCTCGCGCTCAGCATGCTGGCGGGAAACCGGCTGGGAGATTTCGGCAACGGCCTGCTCGCGCTGGCGCTGGTCGGGATTGCCGGGTTCGGGCTGATGGCGAAAGGCGGCGAAGCATCGACAACCCCGACTGAGCGTCAAGCCGAAGCCCGACGGCGCGGCAACACGCTCTTCCTGCCCGCGCTCATCATCCCGGTGACGGCCCTGCTGGGCACGTTCCTGTTCAAGGAAGTCCCGAGCCTCGCCGATCCCAAACAAGTCACGATCATCGCGCTCGCGATTGGCGTGATCTTTGCGCTGGTTGCCTGCCAGCTTTGGCTCAAGCCCAGGCCGGTCACGCCGCTGGAGGAAGGTCGCAGGTTGCTCGACACGGTGGGCTGGGCCGCTGTCCTGCCACAGATGCTCGCCAGCCTTGGTGCGGTGTTCGCGCTTGCTGGCGTCGGCGATGTGGTGGGCGGACTGGCGGGGCAGGCGATCCCCGATGGCAGCCTGTTCGGCGCAGTGCTCGCCTATGGGCTGGGCATGGCGCTGTTCACGATGATCATGGGCAATGCCTTTGCGGCCTTCCCGGTGATGTCGGCGGCAATCGGAATCCCGATCCTGATCCACATCTATCATGGCAATCCAGCGGTCGTTTGCGCGATCGGGATGCTGGCCGGGTTCTGCGGCACGTTGATGACGCCGATGGCCGCGAACTTCAATATCGTGCCAGCGGCCTTGCTCGACCTGAAGGATCGCAATGGCGTGATCCGGGCGCAGGTGGGGACGGCGCTGCCGCTGCTCGCTGTGAACATCGCGCTGATCTATTGGCTGGCGTTCCCGCGATGATCCGCCTGACGCCAGAAATCGCCAGCCAGTTCGCGCGGTTGACGCTCGGCCATCTTGGCAGGCCATGGCCTTACAAACCCGATCATGTGTTGTCGGGGCCAGAGGATGTGCGTCCGCCGTCCGAAGTCCATCCGATCTTTCACGGCAGTTTCGACTGGCACAGTTGCGTCCACGGTCATTGGCAGGTGATGACATTGTTGCGCCTGTTCCCCGACATCCCTGAAACGGCGGCAATCCGTGACCGCGCCGATACAATGTTCATGGCCGACAAGGTCGCGGGCGAACGCGCCTATCTTGCCAAGCCCACCTCTGTCAGCTTTTCCCGGCCCTATGGCTGGGCGTGGCTCCTCGCGTTGCATGGCGAACTCGCGCGGCACGATGCGCCTTGGGCCGCAAATCTTGAGCCATTGGCCCGTGACATCGCCGCGCTTTTCAAGACTTACTTTCCAAAGCTGACCTACCCGATCCGCGTTGGCACCCATTTCAATTCGAGCTTTGCTTCGATCCTTGCTCTGGAATGGGGGCGGGCTCATGATCGGGAATTGGCGGCCTTGATTGAGCAGCGGGCGATCGATTGGTTCGCCGGTGATCGGGGTTGTCAGGCATGGGAGCCGGGCGGAGATGAATTTCTTTCGTCCGCACTGACCGAGGCGAACTTGATGAGCCATGTCCTCAACCGCGAAGATTTCGCCGACTGGTTCGACGCATTCCTCCCCGCGCTCATCGAACATGAGCCCGCAACATTGTTCACCCCTGCCACCGTCTCGGATCGCAGCGACGGGAAGATTGCGCATCTTGACGGATTGAACCTCAGCCGGGCGTGGTGCTGGAGACGGATCGCGACGGCTTTGGGCGAAAGCCATCCTGTCGAAAATATTGCTGAACGCACGACGCAAGATCATCTCGATGCGAGCCTGCCCCATGTTGCGGGCGATTATATGGGCGAACACTGGCTGGCAACGTTCGCGCTGCTGGCGCTGGGGATCAATGCTGACCGCTGAAAAGCGGACGAAGCCGCGCCACGAGGCTGTCGAGCCAGTCAATGAACAGTCTGATCCTCGCAATTCCGCGCATGTCGCGGTGGATCACCAGCCAGAAGGCGCGGTGGATGTCGATGTCGTCGGGCAGAAAGCGTTGTAGCGCCGGATCGATATCGGCGAAGAAGCAGGGCAGGATGCCGATCCCGGCTCCATTTTTCACGAGCTGCATCTGGGCGTTCACGCTGGTGCTGGTGAGGCTGGCTGAAAGATTGCCGGGAACATCATCGAGATAGCGCAGCTCGGGCGCATAGATAAGGTCGGGCACATAGCCGATGAGCCGATGTTCGCTCAGCGCCGACAGCGAAGAAACCTCTGTCTTGTCGCGCTTGCCATACAGGCCCAGGCGATAATCCGTCAGCTTGCGCACAACCAGCGGGCCGCTTTTGGGCCGGGCGAGCATGATCGCAACGTCGGCCTCACGCCGTGACGGGTTGAGAAACCCGGTAGAGGCAACCAGCTCGATAACGATGCCCGGATGGGCACTGGCAAATTCGGCAAGGTTTGGCGCGATGATCCCGCTGCCAAAACCTTCGGACACGCTGACCCGGATCGTGCCGTCGGCGATGCCCTTGGCCGACCCCCCCCGCTCGGTCGCGGCGATCATGGCTTCTTCCATCATTTGCGCTTGATGAAGCAGTGCCGTGCCGCGCGTTGTGAGGACATGGCCCGAAGGCGTATGTTCGAACAAGCTGGCCCCCAACGCCGCTTCCAGACGCTGCACGCGCCGGGCAACCGTGGTCGGATCGATCGCCAGCCGCGCGGCCGCCTGAGCCAAAGTGCCCAGCCGCGCAACGGCAAGAAATATGCGGAGATCGTCCCAGTTCATGGCAAGTCCATCGTGTCTGCAAAAATGCAGTAATACAATGCAAATATACCCTATTGCCTGCATTTTCACAAAGGGCCACCGCGAATCTCAGCTGCGACAGGTCGGTTTTCGGGACCGATGGAACGCGCATTTGGCAGGAGAGATATGATGGCTCAGCAAGCGAAACTCACTTTGGTCGATGATGATTCCGACGCCGTCGAAATTGCGGCCCTTGTCGCCCGTTCGCGCGTAGCCCAAGCGCAGATCGAGAATTACACGCAGGCACAGGTCGATGCCCTGATCCGCGCAATGGTGTGGGCGGTGGCAAAGCCCGGCGTGGCGGAAATGATCGCGCAGCATACCGTCGATGAGACGCAGCTGGGCAATTATGACGGCAAGTATCTCAAAATCTTCCGCAAGACCCGTGCGACGCTGATGGACATCATCGATGACAAGTCGGTGGGGATTATCGAGGAAGACCCGATTCGTAACATTGTGAAGATCGCCAAGCCGGTTGGCGTGATCGGCGCGCTTTCGCCCTCAACCAACCCGGAAGCGACGCCGGTGATCAAGGCGATTTCGGCGGTCAAGGGTCGCAATTCGATCATCGTTGCGCCGCATCCGCGCGCCAAGCTGACCAACAAGTTGATCTGCGATCTGATGCGCGAGGCCCTTGTGAAGATGGGCGCGCCCGCTGATCTCGTGATCAGCATCGACGTGCCTTCGGTGAACAAGACCAACGAACTGATGATCCAGTGCGACCGCGTTCTCGCGACTGGTGGCGGCGCAATGGTGACGGCGGCCTATTCGAGCGGCACCCCGGCATTGGGCGTCGGCGTGGGCAATGCGGTGATCACCGTCGATGATACCGCCGATCTCGACGATGCGGCGGAGAAAATCCGCATCTCCAAGACACTCGATCTCGCTGCATCGTGTTCATCGGACAATGCGGTGATCCTGCTTGATGCAATCTATGACGAAATGCTCGCCAAATTGCAGGCCAAGGGTGGTTTCATCCTCGACGCGGATGCCAAGGCGAAGTTCCAGAACGTGCTTTGGGTCGATGGTCACATCAACGCCAAGGTCGTGGCGCAGACGCCGCAATTCATCGCTGATTTTGCGGGCTTCTCGATCCCTGAAGGCACGCAGTTCTTCATTGTTCCCGAAACCGGTTACGGCGCCGATCATCCCTTCTCCGGTGAGAAGATGACCGTCACGATGGCGCTTTACCGCGCCAAGGATATTGACGAGGCGATCAAGCTGACCAACGCGATCCAGGCTTATCAGGGGCAGGGTCATAGCTGCGGTATTTATTCGCGGAGCGACGCCAACATCATGAAACTGGCGAACTCCACCCGCACGTCGCGAGTGATGGTCAACCAGCCGCAATCGGCTTCGAACAGCGGCAATCTGTGGAACGGCATGCGCCAGACTTTCTCGCTGGGCTGTGGAAGCTGGGGCGGCAATGGCACTAACAACAATATCACTTGGCGCGATCTGATCAACGAAACCTGGGTCTCCAAGCCGCTGGCCGTTGCGAAGCAGCTGCCGAGTGACGAAGAGCTGTTCGGGGATGTGATTTCGCGATTGGGGTGATAGGGCCTTCCTATGACCAATCAGTTCGACCTCACCGAGGATCAGCTTGCGATCCAGGATATGGCGCGCAAGTTCACCGCTGACGCCATCACGCCCCACGCGGCGGAATGGGACGAGAAGCACATCTTCCCGCGGGACACGATCAAGGCGGCGGCGGAGCTTGGCTTTGCGTCCATCTATGTGTCCGAGGAATCGGGCGGCATCGGGTTGGGGCGGCTTGAGGCTGCGTTGATCATGGAGGCGATGGCCTATGGCTGTCCGTCCACCAGCGCCTTTATTTCGATCCATAACATGGCAAGCTGGATGATCGACCGGTTCGGCTCGGATACGGTCAAAGCGAAATATTTGCCGGCGCTGGTCGGGATGGACAAGATTGCGTCCTACTGCCTGACCGAGCCTTCGTCCGGCTCGGATGCGGCTGCGCTCAAGACCAAGGCTGTGAAGGACGGCACTCACTATGTCGTCACCGGCTCCAAGGCGTTCATCTCTGGCGGCGGTGTGAACGAAGTCTATGTAACAATGGTTCGCACGGGTGAGGATGGGCCGAAGG
>JANLQV010000359.1:0-2172 GCA_031368025.1 Sphingomonadales bacterium
CTCAACAGTCCTTCCGACTTCGCCATTTGCCGGGTGTGACGATCAAGCGGCAAGGATTCGCAAAGGGTTGAAACCCCACCTTCGGGTGGCCATTCGTGAATACGTCTGTGCTGGAACGTCAGGCTGGCTTTGGCTCCCGCCATATGGAGCATCTGGCCGAAACCAAAGCCCGGGCAAAATGGTTGGACGATGGGCCATTCGCGCAATGGTGCGTAGCGATTGAGAATCGCAAGCAGCGCCTCTTGTGTCGCGGCATGTTCGGCCTTGATCAGGGGCAGCCCATGCTGTGCCAGGATGCCGGTCATTGCCGGAGGGTCCGCCCATTTGGCTACGACCGGAAAGCTAAGCGTTTCGGCATATTGGGCAAAGTTCTCGCCTGCCACGGGTTGCCAGCTTTCGGGCACATCGATGCCGCAACCCGCTGCAAGCGCGAGCGTCCGGCCCTTGTCGAGCACGAGGTCGAGTTGCGGCTTGCGCGGCGTGAGAATTTGGCAGCCCTCAATTTCCGCCGGGAATGCGGCCAAAGCCACAAGGTCATCCTCGCTGATGGCAAATAACGCGCGCGCGCCGGTATGGAAGATCCTTTCGGGAAGCCATTCGGCCAGCGCCCGGCCTTCGGGTCGCAATGAAAAGCTGGTCAGATAGCGCGACGAACGGCCCAAAGCATGGCGGTTCCGGCCAATGCCGTGGACGGGCACGCCGTTCCTTGCGAGTTCACGAATAACCGTCAGGCCGATCGGCGTATCAACACCAAGGATCAGGGCCGGAGGGCGTTTCATGCGGGAAAGAGCTGCCGGTCATAGATCCAGGTTGCAAGCGCCTGCTGGGCCATTCGGTTGAAAGTACGAACCCGGCTCGGGCCAAGCCGGGTGCCGTGGGGCAGATCAGTATTGGCAATTCCGGGATCAAGATCGGCAAAACCGGCAGTTTGAAGGCCGGGATGGGCGGCGATGGTCCGGCACATCTCCTCAAAGCGCCGCATGACGGCGCGATTCGGGCGCTTGCGGTCGCGCGACAGCATTTCGAAACTGTGGGTGACGATCGAAAACACCGGCCGACGGGTTTCGGCTGCATGATGGAGGCCTTCGCGCATTTCCGTTGCAGAAAGCGCACAGACCTGTGCGGGCCGGATCGACCCGGCCCGGTCACTGATCGCTGCAACTGGTATTTCCGACACGCCGAGACGGCGCACTGGATCGACATGATCGGGGCCAATCCCGATCCGGCAATGGCTGTCGCGATAGCGCGCATTGTAACTCGCATCCCAGGCAAACCCCAGCTTGGCCAGTGCCTTGAGCGTATCATCATTTGCGCCATAATTGCCGGCGCGAAAGGCGATCGGCCGTGGCGCGCCTGCGCTCATCAAAGCGTCGCGGCCCCAGCCAAGCAGAACCAGCTGGTCGTCGAGTGAGAAATCACCGATATTCTGTCCACGTCGATCCCCGGCCAGAGGCGTCTTCGCCCATTCCAGCCACTCGGTATGGATGTGGAGCTGCACTTCATGCCCGCGCGTCAGGATCGGCTCCACCATCTGCGCGACGATGTCCGGGCCGAAGACAAGCCCGGGCATCGGATCAATGAAATATACGCCCTTCAGTCCATGATGGTCGAGGCAGTCCATCTGCCACCTCACCCCAACGTCATGCTTGCCTGCCCGTCCCGTCACAGACGCTGCCAGATTGGCATCCGCCGTCGCCCCACGCTGGTGAAGCAACGCAGAAAGCTCGGTATCGATCGTGATCAGGACTTGGGTCACGCACACCTCATGGACGGTATATCATGGTTTAGTCGCGCCATATTAAGAAGCTCTAATCCGTTCATATGCCAACAGGTCGGCTGGTGTGTTCAGGTTGTAGAGGGGACCAAGGGCGGGAATGGCCCGCGCGCCACATCGTGCGATCCAACCGCGCATTGACCTGTCATTGTCCTCACCGAGATGCACCTCCAGTAGGGGGCCGAGATGCACAGGCCACCAGCCAAACAGGAAATGCCCGGCCAGGCAGGCGGGTTGCGTGCCGGATAATCGTGTCGCGAGATCGGCAGGGATGGGGAGCGTGTCACATCCGGCAGTCAGCACTCCGTCCAGCCCCAGCGTCTGTGCATGGTGAAGTGCTGCATTCAGGCCAGCCAGCGGACCAAGAGCGCCCACCGGGCGATCATCGAGCGCCACCA
>JANLQV010000079.1:0-3854 GCA_031368025.1 Sphingomonadales bacterium
GTTGGTTGGGAAGAGGTTGCGATTGCGTCCGAACCGCGCGATGAAGCCTTGTTGAAAGAAGC
This sequence comes from Sphingomonadales bacterium, assembly GCA_031368025.1. GTDB lineage: Bacteria > Pseudomonadota > Alphaproteobacteria > Sphingomonadales > Sphingomonadaceae > Aquisediminimonas. Next base: position 63 of record JANLQV010000079.1, read on the forward strand.
GGCACGATTGTGTCGCTAAAGGAAAACGGGATCGCTTGATGGAATTCGAAACGCGCGCCACATCGCAAGTGCCCCGCAAACCGCGATCATTGCGTTCGCTTATGCTCATTCTGGGCATCGCCTTCATTGCCGGGGTCGCAGCAATGGGCTGGGGCCTATCGCGCTGGGACGGCGCGCGTCATTGGCTGTTCGGGAACGCTGCGGCGGAAAAGCAGCCTGTCACCGCCTATGCCCTCGCACCCCGAATCGTCCCCGCCCCGGCACTCTCCCAAGGCGCGTCCGATCTAGTGACCCGCATGGCAGCAATCGAGGGTCGCGTGGCGAGAGTTGAAGCTGCGGGCGCTGCGGGCGGAGGCAATTCGATGCGCGCCGAAGCACTCCTGGTTTCCTTCGCAGCCCGTCGTGCAATCGATCGCGGACTTGGGCTTGGTTATGTCGAGGGACTTCTTTCACAGCGCTTCGGCGCGACCCAGCCCAGGGCTGTTGCCACAATCATTGCGGCCGCCCGGCAGCCGGTGACGCTTGAGCAGCTTCGGGCCGGCCTTGACACAGCCCGCCCCGACCTTGTCGGTGGCGGCCCGAATGAGGACTGGTGGGCAGGCCTGAAACGCGGAGTATCCAGTGTGTTCGTCGTGCGACAGGCTGGAACCGACTCTGCCGATCCGGCGGCGCGCCTGGCGCATGCAGAGGGGCTGGTGGAAATTGGTCGCGTCGACCAAGCGCTTGCGGACGTGGCCCGCCTTCCGAATCGCGACAAGGCCGCTTCGTGGATGACGATGGCGCGACGCTATGTCGAGGCGCACCGCGCGCTTGATTTGCTTGAGGCAGCGGCCATTACATCGGCGGACCGCGCGCCAACGCCGCCCGAGCCCGCCGGAACGCTCTAAATCCCCGGCGTCTTGTAATGGTGCCAGGCGAATACTGCGGCAGCCCCACGGTGCGGGCGCCAAGCCTCACCAATCGCTCGCACCTGTTTTTCGCCGGGCCGCTCAGCCAATCCCATGATGGCACCCACATCAATTTGCACGGCCAGATCGCCAGCGGGCCAGATATCGGGCCTGCCTTCGGCGAAGAGCAGATAGATTTCCGCCGACCAGCGGCCAATTCCCTTGACCTGAGTGAGAAGCGCTATCGCCTCTTCATCATCTTCAGGAAGATTGTGAAGGCTGAGCGTTTCCAGTTTGACCAGTTCGGCAAGGCTGCGTGCATAGCCCTGTTTCTGGCGCGATAATCCGCAAGCGCGCAGTTCGTCGAATGAGGCGCTGATGATCGCATCGGGATTGGTCAGGTCTCCCCGGGAGGCTTCAAGCTTGCCCCAAACTGACGCAGCCGCCTGGAAACTAACCTGCTGGCCGACGATCGTGCGAAGCAGGGTTTCATAACCACGATCCCGCTTTCTGGGCTCTGGATAGCCAACCTGGGCAATGGCCGCTGCAAAGCGCGGCTCGATTTCCGACAGGGCATCCAGCGACACCTTTAACTGCTCGGCTGATAATCCCATTGTCGAATCCTTGTTTTGCCATTAGCGAGCGCGCGAACCAACGCTAAACGAACATATGGGGACTGGGCAAATGGCAAAGCTGATCGTCACGACACGGGACGGCACCGAACACGAGATCGAGGGCCAGGCAGGCCTGTCTGTGATGGAAATCATCCGCGACGCCGGATTTGATGAGTTGCTGGCGCTGTGCGGCGGATGCTGTTCATGTGCGACATGCCACGTCCATGTCGACCCGGCCTTTGCGGGCAAGGTCGATCCGATGGGCGAGGACGAAAATGACCTCCTCGAAAGTTCCGATCACCGCGACGCAAGCTCGCGCCTGTCGTGTCAGCTCGCGTTCAGCGATGCGCTTGACGGCCTTAAAGTCATGATTGCCAAGGAAGACTGATAGCGCGCGATGCCTGCCATTCTGGTCGATGCCGACGCTTGCCCGGTCAAGAACGAAATCTACAAGGTGGCGTTTCGCCACGAAATGCATGTGACCATCGTCAGCAACAGTCCGATTCGCGTGCCGCTGCATCCCCTGATTGCCCGCGAAGTCGTCAGTTCGCGGTTTGACGCGGCGGATGACTGGATTGCCGAGCGTGCGGCCAAAGGCGTCGTCGTCATTACAGCGGACATATTGCTGGCGGACCGCTGCCTGAAAGCGGGGGCGGAGGTCATTGCGCCCAATGGCAAGGCTTTCACGGGAAGTTCTATCGGTGCTGCCATCGCCACCCGCGCTATCATGGCCGATTTGCGCGCCGGGGGAGAGGCAATCGGCGGCCCGCCGACCTTCTCCAAAAACGACCGTTCGCGGTTCCTGTCTGCTCTTGATGAAGCGCTGGTCAGGCTGAAGCGCTTTTCCGCCTGACTTTCGCCTCTATTTGGTGCTAGGGGCGCCGCCATGCTCAACCTGAACGGTATCACCGTGCGCCTTGGCGGGCGCACCATCCTTGATCGCGCGACCGCGTCGCTGCCGCCGAAAAGCCGTGTCGGGCTGATCGGACGGAACGGCGCGGGCAAATCGACATTGATGAAAGTGATGATCGGCGAGCTCGATCCCGATGACGGTTCGATCGAGATGCCGCGCAAGACCCGGATCGGCTATATCGCACAGGAAGCCCCCGCCGGTGATGCGACGCCGTTCGAAACGGTGCTGGCCGCCGACACCGAGCGCGCGACCCTGCTCCATGACAGTGAGACCTGTGAGAATCCGCACATATTGGGCGATATTCACGAACGCCTGATCGCGATCGATGCCTATACCGCACCTGCCCGCGCCTCGCGCATCCTGGTTGGGCTCGGCTTCGACGAGGACATGCAGGGCCGCCCGCTCGACAGTTTTTCGGGCGGATGGAAGATGCGCGTGGCTCTCGCCGCATTGCTCTTTTCCGAACCCGATTTGCTGCTGCTCGATGAACCGTCGAACCATCTCGACCTTGAAGCGACCTTGTGGCTGGAGAATTTCCTCAAATCCTATCCGGCGATGATGGTTGTGATCAGCCATGAGCGTGACTTGCTCAACAATGTCGTCGACAACATCCTCCACCTCGAAGGCGGGCAGACCACGCTCTATGCGGGCGGCTATGACAGTTTCGAGCGGCAGCGGGCCGAACGCGCGGCGCAACTGGCCGCCGCCAAGGCCGCGCAGGATGCCCAGCGCGCCAAACTGCAGGACTATATCGCCCGCAACAGTGCGCGCGCCTCGACAGCCAAGCAGGCCCAGTCGCGCGCCAAGGCACTCGCCCGGATGCAGCCGGTGCTGGCGATGATCGAGGATCCCTCGTTGAGCTTCGATTTTCCCAGCCCCGACGAACTGAAGCCGCCATTGGTCACGCTCGACATGGCGAGTGTCGGCTATGCGCCCGGCAAGCCGATCCTCCAGAAGCTCAACCTGCGGCTCGACCCGGACGACCGGATCGCGCTGCTCGGTCGCAACGGCAACGGAAAGACCACGCTTGCCCGGCTGCTCGCCGCGCAACTGCCGGCGATGGAAGGCGCGATCAATGCCTCGGGCAAGATGCGCGTCGGCTATTTCACCCAGTATCAGGTTGAGGAACTCGACGGGGGCGATACCCCGCTTGAGCACATGACTCGCCAAATGAAGGGCGCGTCGCCCGGCGCAGTGCGCGGCCAGCTTGGGCGGTTCGGCTTTTCGGGCGCGAAGGCGACGACCCAGGTCTCCAAGCTGTCGGGCGGCGAACGCGCGCGGCTGGCGCTGGCGCTGATCACCCGCGATGCGCCGCACATGCTGATCCTTGATGAACCAACAAACCATCTCGATGTCGATGCGCGTGAGGCGCTGGTTC
>JANLQV010000401.1:0-3608 GCA_031368025.1 Sphingomonadales bacterium
AAGGTTTCCGCGGAAGAATTGATTTCCTTCCTGACCGCGGGCACCTGATCGGCCTTCTTGTTTGGAGGGGGTGATCCTGCCCAACTGGTGCTGCGAGGCCGGGGAATTCTCGCGCACTCTTTTCAAGCGCCAAATTTCCGGCCAAGGCTGTCCCGTGCAGATGAGGGAGAATGGCCTTGGCAGATTTTGAATCGATCCTGACAGAGATCAGCGACGGCATCCTTACGATCACGCTCAACCGACCTGATCGGATGAATGCGTTCACCACGGTGATGATGAAAGAGATGGTCGCCGCCTTCGACATGGCCGATGCGGACGATGCCATTCGCGCGGTGATTGTAACCGGCTCGGGAGATCGCGCCTTTTGTGCCGGTGCCGATCTGGGTACGGGCGGCGCAACCTTTGACTATGCCAAGCGCCCGGACCGGCTTGAGCATGGCTCGCCCTTCAAGGACGATGGCAGCGTCGATTTTTCGCATGAGAGCGTCCGCGACAATGGTGGGCGGCTGACGTTGCGCATCTTCAACTGCAAGAAACCGGTGATCGGCGCAATCAATGGCGCGGCCGTCGGGATCGGTGTGACGATGCAATTGCCGATGGACTTTCGGCTGGCGAGCGAAACAGCACGATTTGGCTTTGTCTTTGCCCGGCGCGGGATCGTGCCTGAGGCCGCATCGAGCTGGTTCCTCCCACGCCTTGTCGGGATCAGCCAGGCGCTGGACTGGTGCTATTCGGGTCGTGTGTTCGGCGCGGAAGAGGCCCTGCGAGGCGGCCTTGTCCGTTCGATCCACGCAGCCGCCGATCTCCTTCCTGCGGCGCGCGCACTGGCAAAGGAACTGACCGCCGAGAGTGCGCCGGTCTCGGTCAGCCTGACCCGGCAAATGATGTGGCGGATGCTGGGTGCAAGCCATCCGATGGAAGCGCACAAGATGGATAGTCGCGCAATCTGGGTGCGGGGGCAGGGCGGCGATGCGCAAGAAGGTGTTACGTCATTCCTTGAAAAGCGGCCCGCCAATTATACCGATAGTGTCGTGAAAGACCTTCCGCATTTCTCACCCTGGATGGACGAGCCGGACTATCAATAGGGCTGGGCAAGGAAAGCGTCGTCAATGACCACGGGGGAACAAAGGAGTATGCCGCTAGGCGCTGATCTCTATGGGGATCTGCTTGATACGGCGGTGCCTGAGCAGCATGGTTGGCGCAACTATTGGCCCGGCCTTGCGATGACCATCATCGCTGCGCTGGCTGCAGCCTGGTTGTCCGATCACTATGGCGCTCCGCGCATGCTGATGGGATTGCTGATCGGCCTCGCCTTCAATTTTGCCAATGCCGATACGCGGTTGCATCCGGGGCTGGGCCTTGCGTCGAAGACGCTTCTGCGCTGGGGCATTGTCGTTACCGGATTGCAAGTCACCGTCTGGCAGATCATCGATCTGGGCTGGGCGAGCTTTGTATGGATTGCGGCGATGGTCGCGATCGTTACGACAACGGGGGCGGTGGCCGCAAAGGCGCTGCGGCTGGGAACCGGCTTTGGCGTTCTGGCGGGAGGATCCGTAGCGATCTGCGGCGCGTCGGCGGCACTCGCGCTATCGAGCGTTCTCGGCGAAAAAAGGTCCAGCCAGGCGCAATTGACGCTGGTGCTCGTCACCATATCGGCGGCGAGCGCGCTGGCCATGTCGCTCTATCCGGTGCTGGCGCACATGATCGGCCTGACCGATCGACAGGCGGGCTGGCTGGTCGGCGGATCGATCCACGACGTGGCACAGGCACTCGGTGCGGGTTACTCCTTTTCGGACAAGGCTGGCGAAACCGCCGCGATCGTCAAGCTCACCCGGGTGGCGTTGCTGGCCCCGGCGCTTGCGGTGGTCGCGCTGATCTTTCCGGTCGAAGCCGGTCAGACGCGGGACCGGGTCGGGCTTCCCTGGTTCGTGGTAGGTTTTCTCGCCCTGGGCGCTGTCAATTCCTTTGTGCCGCTTCCAGCAGAAGCAGGCGGCTGGGCGAAAACGACAACCCAATCGCTTCTGCTGCTCGCAGTCACCGCAACAGGAATTCGTTCTCCGATGCATTTGCTCCTGAATCAGGGCTGGCGCAGTGCCATCCCGGTCATTGCCGCGACACTTATCGCATTCGGGCTCAGTCTCGCTGGCGCCTGGTTCATCGCCTGACCATCGCAACCGGCTTCACACGCAAAATGTGATTAGACCCATTGACAATAACATTTCAATGTGAATATTCTCGCGAATGAGCACTCAATTGATCGAAAAACTCCGCCGACTCGTCACCGAAGGGGGCATGTCCCGTTCCGGGCTTGCGCGGGCCGCCGGGCTTCACGCCAACACATTGCGTGACCTTGAGGATGCCGACTGGAATCCCACGGCAGAAACGCTGCGCAAGCTCGAAATGTTTCTTTTCTCCAACGACGACAGTCCGACACTGGTTCCGATTGAGGAGATAATCGAAGAAGCGCGCAACGGCCGGATGTTCATCCTTGTTGACGACGAAGACCGCGAGAATGAGGGTGATCTGATCATCCCGGCGCAAATGGCAACGCCTGATGCGATCAATTTCATGGCCACGCACGGGCGCGGCCTGATTTGCCTGACACTGACCAAAACGCGCGTCGAGCAGCTTGGCCTTGATCTGATGAGCAGGGCAAATGGAACGCGGCATGAGACCGCTTTCACAACCTCCATCGAAGCACGCGAAGGTGTGACTACCGGCATCTCGGCGGCAGACCGGGCGCGGACCGTTTCTGTTGCCATTGATGCATCCAAGGGCAGGGAGGACATCGTTACGCCCGGCCATGTCTTTCCGCTGATCGCCCGCGATGGCGGCGTCCTGGTTCGGGCCGGCCATACCGAAGCAGCGGTCGACATTTCCCGGCTCGCCGGCCTCAATCCTTCGGGTGTGATCTGCGAGATCATGAAGGACGACGGCACGATGGCGCGGATGGACGATCTTGTTGCCTTTGCCCGGCTTCACAGTTTGAAAATGGGCACGATCCGGGATCTGATTGCCTATCGCAGGCGGCATGATCATCTGGTCGCATGTCTCGCCGAAACCCCATTTACGTCGGATTATGGCGGCGACTGGCGGTTGCTCAACTATGTCAATCGTGTCGATGGCAGCCAGCACCTGGTGCTCCAGAAAGGCAAGGTAAAGCCGGACGAACCCACCCTTGTGCGGATGCACAGTATCTCGATCTTTGCCGATACGCTCGGACAGCCAGGCCCGCGCAAGCGCCTGCTTCAGCGCTGCATGCATGAGGTCGGGAGTGCGGGCGCCGGCGTTATCGTCCTGTTGATGCCTCCGCCCGACGGCGGCCTGACGATGATGGTCAAATCCGGCGGAAAACCTGCCGAGATGGACTTGCGCAATTATGGCATTGGTGCCCAGATCCTCGCCGACCTCGGTATCCACGATATGATCCTGATGACCAATGCCCATCGCAATATCGTCGCGCTTGAAGGCTATGGCATCAATGTTGTTGGCGAACGCCTTATACCAGAGGGCGATTGATCTCGGTACGATGAATGTGGCATCAAAGCGATGCCCCGACCGGGGCACCGCGGGTGTGGCTCAATGTTGGAGCAGAAGCCTTCCAAGCT
>JANLQV010000430.1:0-9513 GCA_031368025.1 Sphingomonadales bacterium
ATCGGTTGCGCCGACCATGATGTGACTGAACATTTTCATTCTCCTTCAGTGTTAAATTTGTTGCTCAAAATACGACGACGCTGCGGATGCTCTCTCCTGCATGCATCAGATCGAAGCCTTTGTTGATTTCTTCAAGTGACAGCACGTGCGTGATCATCGGATCGATCTCGATCTTGCCGTTCATATACCAGTCGACGATCTTGGGCACGTCGGTGCGACCCTTGGCGCCGCCGAACGCTGTGCCGCGCCAGTTGCGCCCGGTGACGAGCTGGAACGGGCGGGTGCTGATCTCCTTGCCTGCCTCGGCCACGCCAATGATGATCGATGTGCCCCAGCCGCGGTGGCAGGATTCGAGGGCCTGGCGCATCACCGTCGTGTTGCCGGTGCAGTCGAACGTATAGTCCGCGCCGCCATCGGTCAGCGCAACAAGGTGCTGGACAATATCGCCATCGACCGTCTTGGGATTGACGAAGTGCGTCATCCCGAACTTCCTGCCCCATTCTTCGCGGGCCGGATTGATGTCCACGCCGACAATCATGCCTGCGCCCGCCATCCGCGCGCCCTGAAGGACGTTGAGGCCGATCCCGCCGAGCCCGAAGATGATGACATTGTCGCCCGGCGCCACCTTCGCGGTGTTGACGACCGCACCGACGCCGGTCGTCACGCCGCACCCGACATAGCAGGCGCTGTTGAAGGGCGCGTCCTCGCGGATCTTCGCGACCGCAATTTCGGGGAGCACGGTGAAGTTCGAAAAGGTCGAGCAACCCATATAGTGGAAGATCGGCTTACCCTGATAGCTGAAGCGGCTGGTTCCGTCAGGCATCACGCCCTTGCCCTGCGTCGCGCGGATCGCGGTGCATAAATTGGTCTTGCCGCTGAGGCAGGATTTACACTGGCGGCACTCCGGCGTGTAAAGCGGGATCACATGATCGCCCGGCTTCACCGACGTCACGCCCGCGCCGATCTCGCGGACAATACCCGCGCCCTCATGCCCCAGAACGCTCGGAAAAATCCCCTCCGAATCAAGCCCGTCCAAAGTGTAGGCGTCGGTATGGCAAATCCCCGTCGCCATAATCTCAACCAGCACCTCGCCAGCCTTCGGCCCCTCAAGGTCAAGTTCGACAATCTCGAGAGGTCGCTTGGCTTCAAACGCAACGGCGGCGCGGGTCTTCATTGCTGCAACTCCTCAATCATTGATTTTCTTGCATGTATTGCCTGATTCACATTGCCAGCATCAACCCCGCCAGCGCAGCGCTCATTAGGTTCGCAAGCGACCCCGCCGCAAGTGCCTTTAAGCCCAATTTTGCGATCATCGGTCTCTGATTGGGTGCAAGGCCTCCGGTAACCGCCATCTGGATGGCAATCGAACTGAAATTGGCAAAGCCGCACAACGCGAACGTGATGATCGCGACTGTCAACGGCGAGAGCGTGCCCTGCATCTGGCCAAGGTTGATATAGGCCACAAATTCGTTGAGCACGACCTTGGTGCCAAACAGACTTCCGGCCTGCCCCGCCTCATTCCACGGTATGTTGAGCAGGAACATGACAGGCTGGAAGATCACGCCAAGAATGGCCTGAAAGGTCAGTTCGGGATGGCCGAACCAGTTGCCAACGCCGCCCAGCATCCCGTTTGCTAGAGCGACCAGCGCAACGAAAGCCAGAACCATCGCACCCACCGCCACGGCAAGCTTGACGCCGGTCTGTGCCCCCTGAGCCGCCGCCATGATGATGTTCGCAGGCTTTTCCTCGTCATGACCCGGCTCAGCCAGGATAACCGGCTCGATCCCGACATCTTTGGGATCATCGGGCATGATGATCTTGGCCATCAGGATCGCGCCGGGTGCCGACATGAAGCTGGCCGCGAGAAGATAATCGATCTTGATTCCCATTGATGCATATGCGGCAAGGATCGTGCCGGCAACGCCCGCCATGCCGGACGTCATAACCAGAAAAAGCTGCGCCGGCTTCAGGCTTGCCAGATAGGGGCGGATGACCAGAGGGCTTTCGCTTTGCCCGACAAAGATATTGGCGGCCGCGCACAGCGATTCGACCTTGGAAACGCCCGTCACCTTCTGGATCGCGCCGCCGACCCAGCGGACGATCAACTGCATGACGCCCAGATAATAGAGTATGGAGATCAGCGAAGCGAAGAAGATGATGACCGGCAATGCCGCGATCGCAAAGCTGTTGCCGCCAATTTCGGGCCGTGCAATCGGCCCGAAGATGAAGTCGATACCGGCATGGGCATAGCCCAGCAGGTTCGCCACGCCCTGTGACATGCCCGCGATGACAGCCTTGCCAGCAGGAACATAGAGCACGAGCACGGCAATGAGCGCCTGCAAGGCAAAAGCCGCAGAGACGACGCGCAGACGGATATGCTTGCGGTTTGAAGACAAAGCGAGCGCGACAAGCAAGATCAGCGCGATCCCGCCTATGCCGATCAGCAAGTGCGTCACTGCGTCGATGCTCCCTCTTTCGCCTCAGGACAGGATGGTGCGGATCAGCGGGTGCGAATCCAGCGAGCCACGACCGACACTACACGTGGCAATATAATCGGCCACCCCCTGATTGGGGGGTGCCTCGCTCTATTAAGTCTGGGACCGAAGATCCAGATCAGGCCAGAAACAGTTGGGGGCCGGACCCATCTCTGGTTCCGGCCCCCGCCCTCGATACACGACCAGAGGGTGACTGATCACACCGCGCGAGCGGCGAAACTGTTTAGCAACCGCGCCCGCCGGATCTGTCTATCGCGCGCCCACCAAGGGCACCTGCTCCAGCACCGATGATCGCACCCGCTGTCCTGTCACCGTGACGTCCGACCACTTCACGGCCGAGCAGACCGCCTGCGATCGCGCCGAGGACGAGGCCCGTCGTGCCGCTGCTGCGACGATTGCTGCAATAGTAACGGTCGCGCTGGTTGTAGTCGCGCCGGTTATAGTCGCGCTGATTGTCGTAACGGCGATCATAATCCTGGTTGGCGTAGTAACGATCCTGATTGTAGCCGTAGCCACGATCATAGTTTTGATAGCCACGATCATAATCATGATGGCGCGCCATTGCAGGCGTAACGGGAACAAGAAAGACGCTAGCCGCTGCGAGTGTAGATGCGAACCTGGTCATTAAATTTGTCATCGTTTTTCTCCACAGTCGCCGGGACCAACTGAGCGATGATCCGCTGTGCTTCTGTTGAGACTTCACTATGATGATTCGCTTGAGTGGTTCCTGAACATGGCCGTTAGCTCAGGTTCATCTTCTGATCGGCGCTGGCGTGGCGCGGACAAGGAGCTAAAGGCAAAGGCAATGCGCGCCCGCTTTCTGTCTTTGCTGTTGTTCCTTCTGCTCGCGAGTTCGGGAGCGCAGGACAGTCCACTGTTTTCGGGTTCCAAACGCATCGCGTTGACGGTTCAGCCGGTAGCGGTCGATGGCATTCCCCACGCCCGCCTGTTCCGCCCCCTTGGCGGCTGGATTCTGTCAAGCGACGATCCCGATTTTGGGGGCCTTTCTGCGCTGTCCATCGGGAAGCGCGGCCTGACCGCGGTGGCCGATACCGGCGTGACGGTTGACTTCGCACCTGACTGGCGCGCAGCCCGGATCGCATCGCTACCGCGCGCCTGTGTGCCGCATCAACTCAAACGGGAACGCGATTCCGAATCGCTTGCCCGCGATCCCTCAACCAATCAGGTGTGGATCGGGTTCGAATACCGCAATTTGCTGTGCCGGATCGATCCCGGTGGATCGGCAAAGGCTTATGCTCCGCCATCAATGAAAGATTGGCCAAAACTGGGCGGGCCGGAAGCGATGGTGCGCCGCGCAGACGGGCGCTTTCTGGTGTTTGCGGAAAAGGCGGCGGGCGGTGGGGCAACCACCCCATTATTGTTGTTCGACCGCGACCCGGTCTTGCCCAAAGCAAGGATCATCGCGATGCGCTATCGAACTTTTCCTGGCTACCACCCTTCGGATGCTGCGATGCTGCCCGACGGACGGATGCTCGTCCTGAACCGGCGTTATGTATTTCCGCTCAACTTCTCGGCGATCGTCACACTGGTGGAGCCATTCACGGCAAAGCCGGGCGCGCTGGTTGAGGGACGACCGGTCATCGTCCTCGCGCCGCCACACATTGCGGACAATTTTGAAGGCCTGGACGTCGAGACAAAAGGTTCTCGCACGTTCCTCTGGCTGGTGTCAGACGACAATTTCCTGCCGCAACAGCGCACCTACCTGTTGAAGTTCGAGCTTGTCGTGCCCCGATCAGGCGGCGACGGCAGATGAGGCCTTTTTGACGATATCGCGCTTGAGGCGACGGGCCTTCAGGCTCAGCTTTTCGTCGGAGGTCTTGGTCAGCCAGTTGTCGAGACCGCCAACATGTTCAACCGAACGCAGGCCATGCGTCGAAACGCGCAGGCTAACGCCCTTGCCAAGCGCTTCGGAGAGCAAAGTCACATTCTGCAAATTGGGCAGAAATGTGCGCTTGGTCTTGTTATTGGCGTGGGAAACATTGTGCCCCACCTGGCGACCCTTGCCGGTCAGCTCGCAAATGCGCGACATATCTATCGTCCTGAATTTGATTCGGGTTATTCCGGAAAGACCGCGCCCCTAATGATCGGGGCGGCTTTCGTCAACACCGGGCGGTCGCTATGGCACAGAAAATGAGCCTTGTCCTTCCCCCTTTGATGCGCATTGCCCTCGATCTGGCCCAGAAGGCGGCGCAGGCGGGCGAAGTCCCTGTCGGCGCGCTGGTCGTGAAGGATGGCGCGATCATCGCGACCGGCATCAATGCCATGACCGGCGGCCACGATCCCACCGCCCATGCCGAAATCATGGCCATCCGGGGCGCTGCACAGATTTTGGGCAACCAGCGGCTCAACGGCTGCGACCTGTGGGTGACGCTTGAACCGTGCGCGATGTGCGCTGGCGCGATTGCCCATGCGCGAATCGCACGCCTTTATTATGCGGCGTCGGACCCCAAAGGCGGCGGGGTGGAGCATGGTGCGCGGATCTTTGCGCAGGATACCTGCCACCACCGCCCCGAAATCTATACCGGGATTGGCGAAGCCGAAGCTGCGGCCCAGTTGCGGGCATTCTTCGCCGAGCGACGCTGAAGGCTTGTGAAGCGCCTCATTCCCCTCCAATAGAGCAGCAAGGCCATGGCTGCATCATTCCCATCTGTGCTTCATCCTTTCCCCTGGATTGATTGCGTCATTATTTTTGGGCTGGTCGCGCTCAACGGCGTTTTTGCGATGTCCGAGCTTGCGATCGTTTCGGCCCGTCGTCCCAGGCTTGACGCGATGGCCCGCAAGGGCAGCAAGGGGGCCGCCCGCGCGATGGCATTGGGCGCCGATCCGGGACGCTTCCTGTCGACGGTGCAGATCGGCATCACCCTGATCGGAATTATTGCCGGTGCTTATTCGGGCGCAAGCCTTGGCGGACCCACTGGAGAGCGTTTGCAGGCCATCGGCGTGGCGCAGGAATGGGCGGAAACGCTGGGCTTCACGCTTGTCATCGCGGTCACGACGTTCCTCTCGCTCGTCATCGGCGAACTCGTCCCCAAGCAATTCGCCCTGCGGGCGCCGGAGCCGATTGCAGCCGCCATGGCGCTGCCGATGCAATGGCTGGCGCGGCTCACGGCCCCTTTTGTCTGGCTGCTGGACAATACCAGCGCGCTGATCTTCCGCATCCTGCGCCTCGATCGGGAAACACCAAGCCATGTGACCGCCGAAGAACTTCACCTGATCGTCGCCGAGGCCAGCAAGTCAGGCGTGATCGAGGAGAGCGAGCGCGCAATCATTTCGGGTGTCGTCCGGCTGGCAGACCGGCCTGTGCGTGAGGTCATGACCCCACGCACTGAAGTCGCGTGGATCGATGTTGACGCAAACCCTGAAGCGTTACGCGCTGCCATCCTCGAATCGGGCCACAGTCGTGTGCTGATTGCGGAAGGCTCAGTGGACAAGGTAATCGGCGTCGTCCAGTCGCGCGATATTGTCGCCGCCCTGCTCAACAACAAGCCGCTCGACCTGCGCGCGCTGATGCGCAACGCTCCCATCCTGCCTGACCAGGTCGATGCGATGGACGCGCTCGGCGCGCTGCGTGGTGCCGAAGTGCCAATGGCACTGGTTCATGACGAATATGGTCATTTCGAGGGGATCGTGACGCCAGTTGACCTGCTGGCGGCCATCGCGGGCGACTTCGCATCGGATACCGATGATGACGGCGAACCGGCCCTCGTCGAACGTGAGGATGGCAGCCTGCTCGTCTCCGGCTGGATGACGGCGGATTCGCTCGCCGAAAGGATTGGCCTGAGCCTGCCCGAAGATCGCGATTATGCGACTGCTGCAGGCTTTGTTCTCGAAACACTCAAGCATATTCCCGCAACCGGTGAATGGTTCGAAGCCCAAGGCTGGCGCTTCGAAGTGATCGACATGGATGGCCGCAAGATCGACAAGCTCCTGGTGATCAGCGCGCGTTAGAGCGGGATGCCATAAATATAGACCGCTTCCGTCACCCTGAACTTGTTTCAGGGTCCATGCCACGTTCAGCGCGATGGTCGGCAGTGAGGCATGGATGCTGAAACAAGTTCAGCATGACGATGATGCAGATGTACGTCACGATTCTCTGGGCTCTCCCGTCACCGATTTTGGATTGGCGTCCAAAGCGCGCTGGTTATATGGTCGGGGAGTTCGCTTGCTTCCGGAGTTTCGCATGACTTTCATCAGCGTCCGACCATTACGCCGCGCGGCGATAATATGCTGGCTGGCCTTGTCTGGGCTTGGTGCGGTATCTCCGGCGGCACAGGCTGCGCTGGCGCCCAACCCGGGCCGGGCAGCGGCGCCGATCCCGGTTGATCCGCAAGGTCTGGTGCGTGTCGCGCTGACAACGACGCTCGGCACGATAGTCCTTGAACTCGACAGCAAGCGCGCACCTGTCACGACAGCTAACTATCTGCGATATGTCGACCAGAAGCGGCTCGACGGAACAGTTTTCTATCGCGCGATGAAACTCGATTTCGGGGGACTAGGCCCTCAGGGGCTGATCCAGGGCGGAACGCAATATGATCCGAAACGTATCCTCAAGCCGATTGCGCACGAGCCAACCAACGTAACCGGCATCCTCCACAAGGCGGGGACGATTTCTATGGCGCGCTGGGCTCCCGGGACCGCGACCTGCGATTTCTCGATCCTGCTCTCCGACATGCCCGCGCTGGATGCCAATCCGGGCGAACCGGGGGACAATGTCGGCTATGCCGCCTTTGGCCATGTCATCGAGGGAATGGATGTTGTGATGAAGATTCACGCCGCACCGATTTCCGCCACCAAGGGCGAAGGCGCGATGCGCGGGCAGATGATCGAGATGCCGGTCAAGATCCTTACGGCACGAAGGATCAGGACGCCCGCACCGCAGCCGGCAGCGGTAGCGCCAATGGCACGCAAGGAGCCCGCCTTGCGCTAGAGCGGGATGCTGTAAATATGAGCCACTTCCGTCACCCTGAACGTGTTTCAGGGTCCATGCCTCGTTCAGTTCGATGGTCGACAGTGAGCCATGGATGCTGAAACAAGTTCAGCATGACGTTGATGCAGATATTCGGTACGATGCTCTAGACTTCCCAACCCTCTCCGGGTGCGAGGGTGCGAAAGCAGGCGGGGTCGATGCCTTCTCGCGCTAGCGCCGCTGCAAGCCGCTCTGCCGGTTCGTTGATCGGTTCGTCGGTGAGTTGGAAAACGCCCCAGTGAAAACCAAGTGTCGCTGGTCCGCCCAAGCGTTTGTAGACTTCGACGGCTTCGTCGGGATCCATATGCGCATCGATCATGAACCAGCGCGGGGCATAGGCACCAATCGGGCATAAGGAGACGTCGATGCGCCCATGCTTCGCCATCAGCCTATCCACCCACCAGCCGTCGGCAAAACCTGAATCGCCATTGAAGAAAATGCGACGGCTTGGTGCATGGACCGTCATTCCGGCCCAAAGTGCTTCGTTGCGGTCATTTGACCAGCGCGCCGACCAATGATTGACAGGTTCTGCCTCGATGACGAGCGGCCCGTGCTTTGTCTTTTCATCCCAGTCGATCTCGGTGATCCGCGCGGCGGGCGCCGCCTTGCGGATGATCGTTCCATTGCCGAGCGGCGTCACGATCTGTGGATCGAAGCGCTGGACGAGTGCGGCCAGGGTTGCGGTATCAAGATGGTCGTAGTGATTGTGGCTGACCAGCACGAGATCGATCGGGGGAAGCGCATCGAGCGCAATGCCCGGTGCCCGCACGCGTTTGGGGCCAGCATATTGGGACGGGCTCGCACGCGTCGACCAGACCGGGTCGGTCAGGATGTTGATACCCGCAGTCTGAACAAGCACGCTGACATGCCCGATCATCGTCAGGCGAATCGCGTCCCCCTCGAGGCGTTCGGGCGGGGGCGGTTGCGGCGCATTCTCGATCCAGCGCGGCCATTTTGCCCGGCCGCCGGCGAGTTGCCATTTGAGCAGTGTCGATAGACCCTTCCCGCCACTTTGCCTTGGGCCAAAGAAACGCTGGCCATCGAAATGATCGCTGGGCGGGCCGGAATAATAACGCGACATCTAATGGGGGGACGCAGAAACAAGGACTTCAGCAGCGCGCAGCCCGCTTTGGGCTTTGGCCGTCAATGGACTGGTTTCGATCTGCCAGTCTTTGAGAATATGATCGCCGCGGATCTTGTCGTCGTCGTTCATCTGCGCGACGAAATCGGTCAGGAACGCCTTCTGCTTTTCCGTCGGCGCCGCGAGGCGGGCAAGATACAGCGTGTAATAGGAATAGGTGCGGGCGGCATCCTTGGGAATGGCCTCACTGTTATAGAGCGAAGCCAGCGCCCGCAACGCGTCAGCATGCCCCTGCTGCGCGGCCCGGAAGAGCCATTCGAGCGCGAGATCGGACTCGCCAGCTTCGAAATGGAGCCGGGCAACATCATATTGCGCCAGGGCATAACCGGCCTCGGCAGAAATCGTCTTGAGACGAAGAGCCTCAGTTTGGTCAGGCGCGACCTGGCCATTGTCGGCTTGTGCGTAATAGTCCCCGAGCTTGAACGCCGCGAGTGGGTCGCCAGCGTCCGCCGCCTTTTTGAACAGATCAAATGCGGCCTTGTCATCCTTCGGCCCGCCAATGCCCAGATGCTTCATCATCCCGAGATGATAGGCCGCCTCAGCATTGCCCTGTTCGGAAAGCGCCGCGAGCTGGCCAGCCAAAAGCGCGCGATCAAGCGGAACCTTCGCTGGTGCGGCCGCAAGTAACAGCGCGACGAATGCCAGCAGGACAGGTTTCATCACCGGTTTCGGAGCGCGCTGATCGTGGTGCCTGCGCTGATCCGTTCAACATCGGTTTTCAGGTGGAGCAGACGCAGGCCGCGCTGATTATTCGCGCGAGTGAGCGCCGGGGCGAACTCTGCGGTCGTCTCGACTGTTTCCGCCCAGCCCCCATAGGCGCGGGCAAGGGCTGCAAAGTCAGGATTATGGAGCGTCGTGCCGCTGATCCGCGCCGGATATTCGCGCTCCTG
>JANLQV010000010.1:0-24070 GCA_031368025.1 Sphingomonadales bacterium
GTTAGAGTGCAGATGGACAAGCTGCGGGCGTTGGAATATTTTCTTCGGGTTTCTGAAACATCGAGCTTTTCACAAGCTGCGGCGTTGCTGGACGTGCCGGCATCTTCGGTGTCCAGGCGCATTCAAGATCTTGAAAACCAGCTTGGCATTGCGCTGTTCCATCGGTCTACCCGCGTGGTCAAGTTGACCGAACTGGGCACACTCTATCTTGAGCAGGTCAAGCCCGCAGTGGCCGCCCTGACCTTCGCCGACGAGTTGGTTGGCCAACATGCAGCTACGCCTTCTGGAATTCTAAAAATCACGGTGGCACCCGACTATGGACAATTCAGGTTGCTACCCGCGCTCACAAAAATGAAGAAGCGGTATCCGGAAATTATCTGCGATGTTGAATTGACCGACGAAATCACCAACCTGGCGCAGAATGATGTCGATATAGCCATAAGGGCAACGGCCTCCTTGCCAGAGCGTGCCGTGGCGCGAAAACTGGCTGACGGCCGTTTTGTCCTGGTCGCGTCACCGGGTTACCTCAATGAGCATGGTACGCCCAGGACTGTGACAGACCTGCAAAATCACCAAGCGATGTTGTATCGGCGACCCCAAGGCATATTGTACTGGCAGGCCAGAACAGCAGACGGTTGGCATGAGCTGAGGTTGCCCCCTGCTTTTATCAGCAATCAGGGCGCTGCCTTGCTGGACGAGGCGATCGCGGGGCGCGGCCTTGCGCTCATTCCAAGATGGGGCATTTTGACCAATCTTGCGGAAGGCAGCCTGACCCATATCGTTCTGGACGACGCTGAAATTACGGCATCCCGCAACGAAAATGCTGGCGTCTATCTGCTTTACCACAGGCCAAAATACGGCCTCAAAAAGATAAGGGCTGCGGTTGATTTCTTATACGACGAACTCTCCGAAGCAGAATAGACGTTTTGCTTACGCTGTCGCGAAAGCTGCCAAATCCGGCGAAATTATATGAAGGGCAGCTTTTCAATTTTTCCGCCCAAAATCGGCCAAACCGCTCTCCACGAGACCGTGTCGTTCCAACGTGAACGGGAGTAACGGATGCTACTGATATGCGGATAGCCGATGCAGGTTGCATATCTTTGGCAAGGAAAAATCGCGAGCAAAACGCAATAGCAATAAGAATAATGTGTAAATGCTATTGCGACTTGTTCTCATAAAAACTATCGAAAAGGCGACTCAAACAGGCCAAACAGGAAAATCATGACAAGGATTGCATTGCTTTTCGCCGGAACCGCGCTTTCAATGGCGACACCGGCGCTCGCCAGCGAGGCATCGCTCAGGGAAGAGATTGCGCTTCTCAAGGCGCAGCTTGCAGCCCAATCCGCGCAACTGGAGCGGCTTGAGGCGGCAACGCAAGCGCTCTCGCAAAGCCAGGCGGATACCAGCGCAAAAATCGCTGCAATTCCGGCGTCACAAACAGCGTTGCCAATGCCCGCCGCTTCGGTTCCGATCGAAACGGCAAGTTCCACGGGGCCATCCACAACAATCGGTGGATATGGCGAAATTTCGTACAGTAATTATTTGAGGGATTCGAGCCGCAATCAGGCCGATCTCAAGCGCTTCGTCCTCTATTTTGGCCATCGCTTCAGCGACAAGCTCAGCTTTAACAGCGAGCTTGAAGTCGAACATGCAATTGCCAGCGCGGAAGACCCCGGCGAGGTTGAGGTTGAGCAGGCCTATCTCAGCTATGCATTCAGCCCGGCCGTCAACCTGAAAGCGGGCCTTTTCCTGATGCCGTTCGGCTTCATCAACCGCAGCCATGAGCCACCGACCTTTTTCGGGGTCGAGCGCAACGAGGTCGAAACGCGGATCATCCCTTCAACCTATCGTGAAGGCGGCATCGGGATTTATGGAACGACCAGTTTTGGACTGTCCTATGATGTCGGCATCACCACGGGTTTCGATGTGGCCAAGTTCGATGACGCTGGCAATCCACTGGGCGGATCGCATCAGGAGCTTGTGCTGGCGAAGGCATCCAACCTTTCGCTTTATGGCTCGCTCGAATATCGGCCCATCCCCGGTGTCTTGATCGGCGGAGCGGTGTTCTCCGGAAATGCCACGCAGAAAAACGCGGACTTCAAGGCCGATTCGACGCTGCCTGATTTCAGCGGGATCAAATCGCGGGTGACGCTGTGGGATGTTCACGCCCGCTGGCAGCCGGGTCGCTTCGATTTTCAGGGGCTCTATGCACGCGGCACGATCAGCAATGCCGCCGCACTCGACGGCGTCCTCACCGGGTATAATGTTGCCAATGGCACCAGCCGCCCGCTTGTCCCGTCAGCCTTTTATGGCTGGCTGGCGCAGGGCGCTTATACCCTGCCGCTGGGCGGCGAGATCACGATTGCGCCGTTCGTTCGTTACGAGAAATTCGATACCCAATCCCGTCTTCCCACTGGTGTGATTGCCGATCAGGAAAATCGCGACCGGGTTTTCACAGCCGGCTTCTCGTTCAAACCGCTGTCCGACGTGGTGGTGAAAGCCGACTATCAGAAATTCATGACCAACAGCGAAAATGACCGGATCAGCGTCGGCATCGGATACCAGTTCTAATGAACCGGCATCTCTTGCTTGTGCCACTAGCGCTGACTGCCATCGAAGCACACGCAACTGTCTATATGACGCCGGAGCAGGCGCAGACGACGATGTTTCCCGGCGAAATACTGAAGCCCGGTTTCCGCACACTGGATGACGCGCAGGTTCAGGCAATCCGCAAGGCCGCGGGCGTTTCACCTCTGGGGCGCCAGCTCAAGGTTTGGCGGGCGGCGAGTGGCGGCTGGCTGATCGTCGATGAAGTGGTCGGCAAACATGAATTCATCACCTTTGCTGTTGCCCTTGATGCTAGTGGCGCGCTCAAGTCCATCGAGATTCTCGATTACCGGGAAAGTTATGGCGGGCAGGTTCGTGATCCGAGATGGCGCGCGCAATTTGTCGGCAAACGCGCTGGCGCTTCGCTCCAGCTTGGCAGGGAAATCAAGAATATTTCGGGGGCGACGCTCTCTTCCAAGCATGTGACCGACGGTGTGCGTCGGCTTCTGGCGACCTATGCTATCGTCCTCGCCCACTCCTGAGCTTGCCCCCCTTATCCGGCGCGCGCGTCCGTTGCTGGGAACTTTTGTCGAGATTGCGCTTCCCGAAACGGCCGCGACTGCCTTTGAAACCGGGTTCGCCGCGATCGGCCATGTCCATGATCGCATGTCATTCCACGCGCCGGACAGTGACCTGTCACGCGTTCACGAGGCGCGCGCGGGTGAGCCTGTTGAAGTCGATCCTCATACAATCCGTGTGCTGCGAACGGCCGCAACGCTCTATCGTGCCTCCAACGGATTGTTCGACATCGCGGTTGGCCGCGCGCTGGTTCGGGATGGCTATTTGCCCAAGCCGGACAATGTTGTCCGCCTGACGGATTTTCCGGGCACAGCGGCGGACATCGTCTTGATCGATGACACTCACCTTTGCTGCCAGCGCCGGGTTCTGATCGATCTGGGCGGCATCGCCAAAGGTTATGCCGTCGACTGCGCCGTCGATGCGTTGCGCGCGGCCGGTGCGCCCTATGGCATCATCAATGCCGGGGGAGACCTGCGCGTATTCGGACCCGTGCCCCAAACGGTTCACATCAGGAGCGACATTGGAGATGTTGTCGCCCAAATCTTGCTCCAGGATTGCGCGATAGCCAGTTCATCCAATCTGGCGAACCGAAGGCGGAAAAACGGCAAAGCAATCACGCCGCACATCGGAGCGGAGCACCAGCCCGTGTTGATCGACGAGACAATTTCAGTCATGGCCAGCACATGCATGATTGCAGACGCCATGACCAAAGTCGCCATGACCGATCCTGATCTGGCCGACACAATGCTGGCCGAACATGACGGGTGCGTTATTCGTGACGCCCCGAGCCGAGCGGCTTCCTGATGTCCAATACCCGTTCCGCGCGCCTGGCCCGTTGGCAGATCATGCTCCTGACGATCAGCGGCGCGCTGCTTTGGCTGAGCGGTGGTGCCTGGCTCCTGCTCCATTATTTTGGCCAGGTTCAAGGAGAGTTCGGACCGGAACTGAATCCGCTTGAGCCCTGGCTCTTGCGACTGCACGGTTTGATCCTGATCCCCGCGCTTTTTGGCTTTGGCGGACTATTCGTCGTTCATGTCCCCAAAGGCTGGAAGGACGTTCCGCAACGCAATATCGGCCTTGGCCTGACCGCACTGATCGGCGTGCTGATCGTATCCGGTTATCTGCTTTACTATCTGGGGGACGAGACGGTGCGGAGCTGGACGAGCATCGCCCACTGGTCAATCGGACTTGCCGTGCCGAGCATCTTCATCTGGCACTATATCCATGGAAAGACCAAGCGTCGCGCAACACGCGGTGCCGCCAAACCCGCCTCATAACAGGAATTGACGCGGCGTTGCCGCGGCTATCCCCATGCGCCGCGCAGATATCTCGGGCGACAGTGCATCCAATCGGCAGCCTTTTCCATATGACGATATGAGCATCGCAACACGCCCGCTCGCTGACATCAACGCGCGGGAGCTCCTCAGGGCTTTTCCGCCATGAGGAATTTATGCGCCAGACAAAAATCATCCTGAACAACCTTCTCTCCGCCAGCGTCCTGGCCTTTGTCATTGGTGCGCCGGGCGCGGCCCTTGCTCAAGAGGCCCCCGCTGCAGACGCTGCCCCTGCGGCAGACGATGCAGCCGAGAGCGGCGGTCTGGAAGAAATCGTCGTCACCGCGCAAAAACGCGAACAGAGCCTTCAGGACGTGCCGGCTTCGGTTTCGGCCATTTCGGGCGCCAAGATTGCGCAGACCGGCATTGCCAAGCTGGGCGAGCTAACCGGGCTGGTCCCCAATCTCCAGATCCAGCAGGATCCGATCGGTGACCGGATCAACATTCGCGGCATCCAGTCGGGCAACAACGCTGGGCTTGAACAATCGGTCTCAACCTTTGTCGACGGCGTCTATCGCGGGCGCGGGGTGCAGACGCGCTTTGCCTTTCTCGATCTCGCGCGGGTCGAAGTGCTGCGCGGTCCGCAAGGCACTTTGTTCGGCAAGAACACGATCGGCGGCGCACTCAATATCACGACAGCGCGACCGACCAAGGAATGGAGTGGCGAGGTTGCCGGCGGCTATACGTTCGACGGGTTGCGCCAATCCAATTTCGACGGTTTCATCTCGGGGCCGTTGAGCGACAGCGTCCGCATCCGCATCGCGGCCACCAAGGATCACACCGATCGCGGTTTCCTGCGCAACGTCTTCTACGGCACGTCGACGCCCAAGGCCGATGATTTCGGCATTCGCGGGACGATCGAGGCCGATCTGGGAGAGCGGACAACAGCCACGCTGCGCTACGAGCATGGCGATTTCGAACAAAGGGGCCAGCCCTTCGGCATCCGCGTCGGCGGGCCGCTCACCCCGATCCTCGCTGCATTTGGCGTGAAGCCCGATGATCGCAAGAACGTTGCCATTGGTTCGAACAATCCCGTGCTGGATATCGGTTCAAGCGGCAACCTCGACGGCAAGACCAACGAAGTCTCGCTCAACCTGACGCGCGAGATTGGCGGCGGAACGCTGACCGCGATCGGTGCCTATTCGCAATACAAGTTTGACCGCCAGCTAGATGCCGATTTTTCGCCCGTCGATGTCGTCCGTTTCGACGATTCCGAAAGGTTCAAGCAGGAAAGCCTCGAAGTCCGTTACGCGTCTGACGCCACCAAACCGTTGCAGTTCATCGTCGGCGGATACCTCCAGCGCAATACGCTGGTCGCAACGGGCGATTCCGAATTCAATGTGCGGCAAGACGGGGCCGCCAACGAATTGTCAATCGAAGCGTTGCTAAACGGAGGCTGCGCTGCCGCAGGGAACAACCCTGCCAACCGCAACTGCATCCTCAGTGGCCTTGTCAAAGCGTTCGATGGCACGCCGCTCGCCTATACCGATTTCGGACGTTTTCTTGTACTTGACCAGACCGACAAGGTCGCTGCGGTGTTCGGCGAAGCGACCTACAAGATCACTGACGCGATCAGCTTTACGGGCGGCTTGCGGTACTCCTATGAAAAGAAAACCGGCACACAAACGGCGATTGCGACCAATTTCGGAACGCGGGTGCGTAATCCAGTCATCGGCAATCAGGCCCTCTACCCGAAAGACGCAAACGGAAATCCGCTGGACCCCTTTTCTACCATTGGAGAAGGTGCTGAGCATGCGTTCGTTCTGGGCCGCAAGGAAAACAGCCTGACCTATTCGGCGGGCCTCCAATATGAGCCCAATCGCAACACCCTGCTCTATGCAAAAATCTCATCCGGCTTCAAGGCGGGCGGGTTCAACAGCTTTGCGCTCAGCGCCAACCCCGCCGAAGCCGAGTTTGAAGGCGAACGGGCGACCGGTATCGAAGTCGGCACAAAACTTAAACTGCTCGACAATCGCGTGACGTTCAACATTGCGGGCTTCCGGACCAAATTCAAGAACATCCAGACCGCAGTGTTTACCGGCTCGACCTCGTTCATCGTCCAGAATGCTGCGGCTGCGACATCAACTGGCGTCGAAATCGATGGCCGCTTCGCCTTGACTGACGGGCTGACGCTCAATGCGTCGGGCGGGTATGTGCGGTTCAAATATGACAGCTTCCCTAACGCCGCCTGCACCGTCGATCAGCTTTTCCAGTTCCGCACGGATACCGCCAATCCACTGGCGACAATCCAGAATTGCAGCCAGGCGTTCCGCAACGACCTCAAGGGCCGGACGTCGGAAAACACGCCCAAATTTTCGGGCAGTTTCGGGGCGACCTATGTGCTCAATCTGGGCGGCTTCAAACTGACGACAATCGGCGATCTCGTTTATCAATCCAAGCAGTTCCGGGATTCCGATCTCGATCCGACGCTGATCCAGAACGCCAATGCCAAGGTCAATCTGACCTTCATCGTCGGGCCGGAGAACGGCAAATGGGATATCTCGCTGATCGGGAGAAACATCTTCGACAGGCAGACCTTCGCCTACGGATCAGACACGCCGTTGCTTGAAGGCGCGCGCCAATTTGCGCCCGATAAACCCCGCACCATCGCCGTCCGTGCGCGGGCGCGGTTTTGAGATCACCCCAAACGAATGGAGTTTGTATGCGTAATATCCTGATCAGTGCCGCATCGGCCCTCACCCTTGCCGGTGTGGCGACAGCCGCCAACGCGGCGGGCCGCCTCCCTGAGGGCGCAGAAGTGAGAGTCCGCACCGAAAGCGACCTGAGTTCGAAGTCCGCCGAGGTGGGAGATACAGTCTATCTGCGCGTCTCCGACCCGGTGCGCTACAACGGCCGTGTCATCATCGCCGATGGGGCCAGGGTTACGGGCCATATCTCAGAGGCGCGGCACCGGGGTGTTTTCGGCCGTGCGGGCAAGCTCGAAATAGCGTGCGATTCAGTAAAGATCGGCGAGAACAATCTGCGCCTTCGCGGGGGCAAGAACAATAACGGCAAGGGCCAGGGAACACTGTCCATTGCGACCGCGGTCCTTGTCGCCCCTGTTGCCGGGGTGATCACCGGCAAGAGCGCCGTCATCAAGCAGGGAACCGAATTCATCTGCTATAGCGATCAGGATTTTCTATAGTTTGCGCCCGATCAGTTCCTTCATGATCTCGCTCGTGCCACCAAAGATGCGGGTAACGCGGGCGGAGCGCCAGGCGCGGGCGATGGGGTATTCATTCATATAACCCGCCCCGCCATGGAGCTGAAGGCACTTGTCCACAATCTCCCATTGCAACTCGGTGTGCCAGAGCTTGGCGGCGGCGCCTTCCTCGGGCGTCAGTTCGCGCTTCAGGTGGCGCGTTAGCGCCCAGTCCAGATGCGCCCAGCCAACTTGCAGCTTAGCCTTGATGTCGGCGAGGACGAAGCGCGTATTCTGGAAATCGAGGATCGGCTTGCCAAACGCCTTGCGGTCGCGGGTAAATTCCACCGTATCGTCGAACGCCTTTTGCGCCGAGGCCTGCGCCGAAACCGCAATCGACAAGCGCTCCTGCGGCAATTCGCTCATCAAATAGATGAAGCCCTTGCCTTCTTCGCCGAGACAATTGGTCATCGGCACGCGGACATCTTCGAAGAAGAGTTCGGACGTGTCGGCTGCATCCTGCCCGATCTTGTCAAGATTGCGCCCGCGCTTGAAGCCTTCGCGATCCGCCTCAACCAGGATGATCGAAACGCCCTTCCACGCGGGCTGAACCTCACTGTCGGTCTTGGCGCAGACGAGGATCAGGTCAGCATTCTGGCCGTTGGTGATGTAAGTTTTCGATCCGTTGATGACGTAGTGATTGCCATCTTTCTTCGCCGTCGTCCGCATCGCCTGAAGGTCGGAACCGGTGCCGGGTTCGGTCATCGCAATCGCGGTGATCGTTTCACCTGAGACGAGGCGCGGGAGCCACTGTTTCTTCTGTTCTTCGGAGCCATAGGAAATGAGATAGTTCGCCACGATGTCGGACTGGAGCGAAAAGCCGGTCGCAACCCCGCCATGATAGGCCGATTCCTCAT
Organism: Sphingomonadales bacterium; assembly: GCA_031368025.1. Taxonomy (GTDB): domain Bacteria; phylum Pseudomonadota; class Alphaproteobacteria; order Sphingomonadales; family Sphingomonadaceae; genus Aquisediminimonas. The sequence continues at coordinate 8,520 of JANLQV010000010.1, forward strand.
CGACAATCGCGTTATACCCGAAATCGAGCCCGAGCCCGCCATAGGCTTCGGGCACGGTCGGGCACAGCAGGCCAAGCTCGCCCGCCTTGGGCCACAGCGCCTTGGGCACGATCCCGTCATCATCCCACTTTGCCGCGTTCGGCGCGACTTCCTTGAGCAGGAACTGGCGCACCGTCTGGCGGAACGCCTCATGATCTTCGTTATAGGCAGTGCGGGCGAGGGCATCGAGCGACATGCGGGCTTCCTTTGTGCGGGGAGATGTTGAGGAGATCGAAGCCGCAAGTTGACGTTCACGTCAAGGGAAATCTGTGCAGGCGCGGCGTATGTGTGGTCGCTCGCCGCCCCCGCATCCGTTGGCCCGCCCCTGCGGGTATCCATTGTGGCAGCAATGGAGGGGATCCAATGAATGAAAATGTCATAGGCCACAAACGCGGTGCGCTGATGAGGCTCGACCCGCAGCCGGGGCGACGAAGTATGACCGGGTTCTTGGCAATATCTATTATAAGGTTCCTCCGGGCTATCGCGCGGTTCAGACGGGTGGCGGGTGTCGGAGGTCGAGGCTAGCAAGTAATAACGGGGTCAGACCTCCGGGGCGGAGGTAAGCGCCGCTTGTTCAATCCGCCGCAGAAGCGATTCGAGCGCCTTGCGCTCCTCCGAGCTGAACCCCGCCAGCAACTTCGCTTCCATTGCCAGCGCGGCGGGGGCGATCTCCAGATAAAGCGCGCGGCCGTCCGAGGTCAGCGACAGGAAGTGCGAACGCCCGTCGCCCGGATTGCGGCGCTGGGCGACAAGGCCGCGCTCTATCAGCACCGCCGCCGCGCGGCTGACTGTAATCTTGTCGAGTTCGCCTGCCTGCCCGATCTCCTGCGGGGTGAGGCTTTCATGTTCGGCGAGGATCGCGATCAGCCGCCATTCGGGGATTTTGAGCCCGAACCGCTTGCGGTAACTGAGCGAGATGCGCGTGCTCACCGCGTTCGACGCGACCGACAGGCGGTAAGGGAGGAAGCGGTCGAGCGTCAGCATGGCGATTGACTCCTAGCACATCATCATATAGTTGCAATTGAAACTATATATCTCCCGGAGTCTCCCACATGGCCGACCTGTTCGAAAACCCGCTTGGCCTTGACGGATTCGAGTTTATCGAATTCTGCGCGCCCCAAAAGGGGTTGCTTGACCCCGTGTTCGAAAAGCTCGGCTTCGCGCGCATTGCGATGCACCGCTCGAAGGATGTCGAGCTTTGGCGGCAGGGCGAAATCAACCTGATCGCCAATTATGAGCCGCGCTCACCCGCTGCCTATTTCGCTGCCGAACATGGCCCCTCGGCCTGCGGCATGGGCTTCCGGGTGAAGAATGCCAAACAGGCCTATGAGGCGGCAATTGCGCGTGGCGCGGAGCCGGTTGAAACCAGCACCGGGCCGATGGAATTGCGGCTTCCGGCCATCCGCGGCATTGGCGGAGCGATCATCTATTTGATCGACCGTTATGGTGATGCCCTTTCGATCTATGACATTGATTTCGAATATCTTCCCGGTATCGACCGGCATCCGGTGGGGGCGGGCTTCCGCCTGATCGATCACCTGACGCACAACGTCTATGGCGGGCGGATGGATCATTGGGCAAAATTCTATGAACGCGTCTTCAATTTCCGCGAGATCCGTTATTTCGACATCAAGGGCGAATATACCGGGCTGACCAGCCGCGCGATGACCGCACCCGACGGCAAGATCCGCATCCCCCTCAACGAGGAAGGCAAGGCTGGCGGCGGGCAGATCGAGGAATTTCTGCGCGACTATAATGGCGAGGGCATCCAGCATATCGCCTTTATCTGCGATGATCTTCCCGTCTGCCTCGACAAGGTCAAGGCGCTGGGTGCGCCGACGATGAAGCCGCCGCCGGACACGTATTACGAAATGCTTGAGGAACGCCTGCCGGGGCATGGCGAGCCGGTGGAGGAACTGAAGGCGCGGGGCATATTGCTCGACGGGTCAACCGAAGACGGCGATCCGCGTCTGCTGCTCCAGATCTTTTCGGAGACAATGGTCGGACCGGTCTTTTTCGAATTCATCCAGCGCAAGAAGGATGAAGGCTTTGGCGAGGGCAATTTTACCGCCCTGTTCAAATCCATCGAAGCCGACCAGATGAAGCGCGGCGCGCTGGAGGTGGCGAAATGACCGGCCCGGTAAAGCTCTCAAAAATCCATCACGTCGCTTATCGATGCCGCGACGCGAAGGAGACTGCCCAATGGTATGCCCGTGTGCTGGGCATGGACTATACCACCGCATTTTCGGAAGATCATGTGCCTTCAACAGGCGAATACGATCCCTATATGCACATCTTCCTCGATTGCGGCGGGGGCAATGTGATCGCGTTTTTTGAGCTTCCCAACCAGCCGGACATGGGACGAGACCTCAACACGCCCGAATGGGTGCAGCACATCGCGTTCGAAGTGCCCGACCGTGACGCCCTGCTTGCAGCCAAGGCGCATATCGAAGCGCAGGGCGTTGATGTGCTTGGGCCGACCTATCACGGTATTTTCCGATCGATCTATTTCTTCGATCTCAATGGCCACCGGCTTGAACTCGCGTGTAACATTGGCACGCCGGAACAGCATGCCGAACTCCGCCGCGTCGCGCCGCTGATGCTGGAGGAATGGAGCCGGACGAAGAAAGCGCCGCGCCACGCAGATTGGCTGCATGTGGACCCGGACGCCGGACGTTAGTTTCCAACAGGCTGAATCATTCCTTGTGCCCCGGCGAAGGCCGGGACCCAGCTCCGCCTGAAGTCAAACAGAGTCTAACCCCCATCAACAGCCGGCTTGCCAACCTTGGGCGTAGCCACCAGCGGCATTCGTTTTTCCAGCGCATCGAGCCAGATACTCGCCTCGCTCCCGGTATAGAATTGCGGGCGCGAAGACGTCAGGTGCATGGCCGTTTCCCAACCGCGGATCAGGTCGAACGCTTGCGCAACGGCGGTGTCGAGTGGCTGAGGCGTGCGCAGGGCGTTGTTGATGAGGGCATCACCGAAGAACGTCCAGTCATTGCCCGGCGCGCACCCAAAGCTGGTCTGGTCGCGGTCAGCGGCGGTTATGATGACGCTGGTGTCGTTGACCAGATGGGGCAGCAATTCGCCGGAAAAGCAGGCGGACAGCATCACCAGCCGGCGCTTGATGCCGACACCATTGAGCAGGTCGGCCAGTCGCTTCGGCCCGATCCAGCCAAAACCGTGATCGCCGTCGCGGTAGGACAAACCGATTTCGGGCGCGCCGTGGCTGGTCGTATAGAGGATCAGAACATCCTCCTTCACATCCATTTTCGCAGACACCGCCCCCAGCGCGACTTCGAAATTGGCGGGCGATCCGTCGGGAACCGCCTTGTCGAGTGCGCCTGATCCAGCCGAAAGGACAATCGTGCGGCCGACGGCGTCATAGCGCCGCGCAAGGACCTTGGCCGTCTCTGCCGCTTCGCGCCCGAATACGGGATCGGAATCGAAGCCGACCACCACCACATAGGCATCGACCACGCCCGGTCGTTGCGGTTTGAGCGCATCGATTGCCGCGCCGAGCTTGCGGTGCTGCGCATAGTGCCAGGCTGCGTCGCGACCCTGTTCGGTCACTACGCCACGATTGGCGGCCGCGACATCCTGAGGTGTGACTTCGGCATCAACCGCAATCGAGAGGAACATCGCGCAAGCAAGGGCCGCGGCGCGCGGCATGAATTGATTCATCATGCCCCTAGCCAACATGAATTGTCGCTGCGGTCAAGCACCCCTGCCCCTTTCCCCGGACGCATCGCTCGCCTAAGGACCATTGTCATGAAACTAGCATCACTCAAATCGGGCCGCGATGGCCACCTCTTTGTCGTTTCGGATGATCTCGCCTGGTGCGCAGACGCCGCCCATATTGCGCCGACGCTTCAGGCGGCGCTCGATGACTGGGACCGACTTGAACCGGCGCTGCGCAACCTGGCATCCGATCTGGCGCACGAAGCCATTCCGATGATGCGCTTTCATGAGCGCGATGCCGCGGCCCCGCTCCCCCGCGCCTATCAATGGGCCGACGGCTCTGCTTATGTGAACCATGTCGCGCTCGTTCGACAGGCGCGCAATGCGGAGATGCCCGAGAGCTTCTGGCACGACCCGCTGATGTATCAAGGCGGATCGGACGGATTTCTCGGGGCCCGCGATCCAATTCCGCTGGCCGATGAAAATTGGGGCTGCGACATGGAAGCCGAAGTCGTGGTCGTGACTGGCGATGTGCCTTTGGGCGCTTCGCTCGCGGAAGCGCGCAAGGCGATCCGGCTGGTGGGGCTGACCAACGATGTGTCGCTGCGCAACCTGATCCCGGGGGAACTCTCCAAAGGGTTTGGCTTTTTTCAGTCCAAGCCGGCCAGTGCGTTCTCCCCGGTTTTCGTGACGCCCGATGAGTTGGGTCGTCGCTGGGACGGAGTCAAACTGCACGGCACCTTGTGTGTCGACCTTAACGGCCAGCCGCTCGGTCGCGCCGACGCCGGCGTCGACATGACCTTCGATTTCGGCCAGCTTATCGCCCACGCTGCAAAAACGCGTGCGCTGGGCGCGGGGACGGTCATCGGCTCGGGCACCGTCTCCAACCGCGACAAGGATGGCGGCCCCGGCAAACCCATCAGCGAGGGCGGTCTGGGTTATTCCTGTATCGCCGAAGTGCGCACGATCGAAACCATCCAGCGTGGCAAGCCGGAAACGCCGTTTATGAAAATCGGCGACACCGTCCGTATCTGGATGGAGGATGAAAAGCACCACAGCCTGTTCGGGGCAATTGAACAGACTGTTGGTCGCTGATCCCTATTCCTGATTGGCGTAGATTTTGACCAGCCGGAACAGATAATCGCGCCCGTCATAGAGCGATTTGACCCGCATTTTTTCGTTGAGGCCGTGGATACCGCCGCCATCGGCTTCGTAGAAAATGCCTGGGACGCCGTAAGTTGGGATGCCGACGGCCGCGAGGAATATCCCGTCAGTCGCGCCGGTGGACATCGTCGGGAGCATTGGAATGCCGGGATAAATTTCAGCCGCGAGTTTTTCTGCCGGGCCAAAAATCTTCGCCGAGAAGGGCGGCGGTGAGGCCAATGGCCGGATCGGTGGGATTGTCGTGATCTTGACTTGCGGATCATCGATTGCACCGGCGAGTGCGGCCTGCACATCCTCCACCTTCGATCCCGGGAACATGCGGCAATTGATGACTGCGCGTGCGCGCTGCGGCAGTGCGTTCATCGCATGGCCCGCCTCAAGCATGGTTGCAACGCAGGTGGTGCGCAACGTTGAATGAAGCGTCGGATCTACCGACACGATGGCATTGGCGGCAATGTCGTTCGGATCGGCGAGCAAGGCCGTGATCGCGTTTCCGACTACGACCGGCAGGGTCGGTGCAAGTCGGGTGAAAAAACTGCGGGTTGTGTCGTTGAACTGCACCGGGAATTCATGCTTGCCGACCTTGGAGACGCCGCCCGCAAGCGCGTAAATTGCATTGTCGGGCCGCGGCGTCGAGCTGTGTCCGCCCGGATTGGTCGTCTCAAGCATGAAATTCTGCACAGTCTTTTCGCCGACCTGCATGGAGAGGATCTGGCGCTTTCCATCGGGCAGGACACGCCCCCCGCCGCCTTCGTTCAATGCATATTCGGCATCGATCAAATCCCGGCGATTCTGCGCCAGCCAGTCGGCCCCATTAAAGGCGGTTGTGGTTTCTTCGCCACAGGTCAGCGCCATCTTGATCGTGCGCTTGGGCTTGAATCCCTCCTGCTTGAAACGGATCAGGCTGTCGGTCCAGATTGCGGCCTGCGCCTTGTCATCAGACGTACCGCGCGCGTAGAAAAAACCGTTCTCTTCGATCAATGTGAAAGGATCGCGCGTCCAGTCGGCCCGGTTGGCCTCGACCACGTCGATATGCGCGAGCAACAGGATAGGCTTCGCCTTTTTGGATGTGCCGGGATAGACCGCGACCAGGCCGCCTTCCTTGGGCTTTTCAGGTGTTGAGAACAGCGTCAGATCGCCGTCGGCAAAACCAGCCGCCTTCATCCTTGCGGCCATCCGCTCGGCCGCGAGGGTGCAGCTTCCCGCCGACAAGGTCGTGTTGGTTTCGACCAGTTCCCTGTAGAGCGCGCGGAACGATTCCTGATCCGGCCGGATTTGTGCCGAAGCTGGCTGGCCCATCGCTGCGGCCAGCGCCGCCCCTACAATTAATGCACGCATTCCGGTTTCTCCCTGATTCTCCCACACACGAGCTTAGCTGCTTCGCAGGGCGTGGAAAGCGCTTTGTCACCGGCCTGCACTTGTTGAAGCGCAACAGGCTTCCCAGATAGGCTTCGAAAGGGATGATCACATCCAACCGTGAAGGAACAGAACGTGCAGACCCAGAACCGCATTTTTGACGATCTTGCCAAATTCATCAACGGTGCCGCCGGAACGATTGCCGGTGTCGGGCGCGAAGCCGAAGCATCGGCGCGAGAGCGCGCCAAGGAATGGATCGGTGGCCTGGATTTCGTAAGCCGCGACGAATTCGAAGCTGTAAAGGCAATGGCCGCCGCCGCGCGCGATGAAGCGGACGCCCTGAAAATGCGGCTCGATGCGCTTGAAGGCAAGGCGGTCAAGCCAGCGGTGACGAAGCGCGCACCCAAGCCAAAGGCCTGAGCGCGACCCATCCTATCCACAGTTTTCGTCGCTCCTCCTCTTGAAGTCGCGCGTAATACAGGGGCAAGGGGCTGATATGACGATCGACGACCTTGCCCGGAACGATGGCCAATCCACGCCTATCGACACGCTCGAAAGCTGGTTCGCGGCCAATGGCTGGAGCCACGAGAGAGTGGGCGACGAAGAGATTGTGGCCGCGACGCAAGGATCATGGGGTCAGTATGAACTTCGCGGCGTCTGGCGCGACGAGGATCGCGTCCTCCAGTTTCTGGCTTTTCCCGATGTGCGCGTGACGCATGATCAGTATTCGGCCATTTACGAGACGATCGGCCTGATCAACGAGCAACTCTGGCTGGGCCATTTCGAACTCTGGTCGGGCAATGGCACGCTGGTGTTTCGTCATGCCGCACTCCTCGAAGGAGATGACGAAGCAACCTTGTCAGCCGAACAGGCCGATGCCCTGATTGACGCAGCCGCTGGCGAGCTTGATCGTTTCTACCCTGTGTTCCAGTTCGTCCTGTGGGGCGGGAAGACCCCGGCCGAAGCGATTGCCGCCGCGATGGTCGAGACGCAGGGCGAAGCGTGAAGCCGGGATCCTTCTGGATCATCGGTTGCGGCAACATGGCCGGGGCCATGCTCCGGCGCTGGATAGAAACGGGGATGGACACATCCCGACTGCGCGTGGTGGATCCAGCGATGCCCGAACTGCCGGGCGGGTTGATCGCGTTGCCTGCGATTCCCGATGACGCGACACCTGCAAGCCGGGTCCTGCTCGCGGTCAAGCCACAGCTTCTCGATGCGGTTGCGGCAGATGTTGCGCGGCTCGTCGGGCCGGGAACGCAATTGCTTTCGATCCTCGCCGGTGTCGAGACTGCCGCGCTTAGAGCGCGCTTTCCCGAAGCGGCGCAGATCGTGCGGATCATGCCCAACCTGCCCGCCGCGCTCGGCAAAGGCGTCGTCGCGCTCTTCAGCGGCGACGGCCCCGATCCCGCGATCAGCAACCTGATGGCACCGCTCGGGCTGGTCGAATGGATTGACCCTGAAGACGCGCTTCATCTGGTTGCCGCACTGGCGGCCAGCGGCCCGGCCTTTCTCTACCGCTTTATTGATGCACTTGGCGTTGCGGGCGCAAGGCTGGGCCTTGCCCCGGATCAGGCGGCGCGGCTGGCACTTGCAATGGTCGAAGGCTCTGCGCTGCTCGCAGCGCAAGCGGGCGAAGCACCGGCCGTGCTGGCCGACCGGGTGGCAAGCAAGGGCGGGATGACCCGCGAAGGACTCAATGTTCTGGATGCAGATGAGGCATTGGTTCGCTTGCTGACCGATACGCTCGAGGCAGCGCGCAACCGCAGCGCCGAAATGGGCGAAGCCGCCAAACACGCCTGACGCTCATCCTGAGCGCAGTGTTGGCCGATCAATTGACGTATCTTGAAGCGTCGATTACCCGACCGCAAACGCCTAAGAGGAACCCGAATGGACGAACGCCAACATCAGCAAGCGACCGGTGCGCTTCCATTCGTCATCGAGCGCAATCTGAACCCGGTCGATCCCGCCGAGCGCGCGCGCCGGTTGCTCGATCCCGGTTTTGGACGGGTGTTCAGCGATCATATGGTCATGATCCGTTACAGCGATGCGTTGGGCTGGCACGATGCGAAAGTGATGCCGCGCGGGCCGCTGTCGATCGACCCCGCGACTGCCGTGCTCCACTATGCCCAGGAAATATTCGAAGGGCTGAAAGCCTATCGGCTTGCGGACGGCGCGATGGCCTTGTTCCGGCCCGATGCCAACGCGCGGCGTTTTCGCGATTCGGCGCGGCGGATGGCGATGGCGGAATTGCCTGAAGACATGTTCATCGAATCGCTGCGCCAGATTGTCAGGATTGATCAGGACTGGTTTCCCGATATTGAGGGCGGCTCGATTTACCTGCGACCGTTCATGTTCGCGAGCGAGGTCTTTCTCGGCGTGAAGCCGTCGGCCGAATATCTCTATATCGTCCTTGCCTCATCAGCCGGGGGATATTTCAAAAGCGGTGCGCCGGCGATTTCGATATGGGTTTCGCAAGATCATACTCGCGCCGCGCCGGGCGGAACGGGTGCCGCAAAGTGCGGTGGCAATTACGCGGCCAGCCTCATCGCGCAGAAAGAGGCCATCCAGAAGGGCTTCGATCAGGTCGTCTTTCTCGACGCTGCAGAGCGGCGCTGGGTCGAAGAGCTGGGTGGCATGAACCTGTTTTTCGTTTTTGAGGACGGCTCGGTCCAGACGCCACCGCTGGGCGGCACCATCCTTCCCGGGATCACGCGCGATGCTTTGCTGACCCTTGCCCGCGAAGAAGGCATCACGGTGCGCGAGGAGCCCTATGCCATCGACCAGTGGCAGGCCGATGCCGAAAGCGGTCGTCTCACCGAATCCTTTGCCTGCGGGACGGCAGCGGTCGTCACGCCGATTGGCAGCGTCACCGGAGCCCATGGGGCCTTCTCGATCGGCGCTGGCGGGCCCGGCCAGTTCACGATCAGGATGAAGGAACGCCTGGTTGCAATCCAGAGAGGATTGGCACCCGATCCCCATCGCTGGGTGATGCGGATCGAATAGTGATCGAATTCACGGGCAGGGCAATTGTCATTGGCAAGCGGGCTGCTATAGGGCCGCCTCCTTGCAATGCTGTGTTGGGGCGTCGCCAAGCGGTAAGGCACCGGCTTTTGATGCCGGCATTCGCAGGTTCGAATCCTGCCGCCCCAGCCAACGCATTATTGCCCTGTGATGCAATCAATACTTTGCAAAGCGCCAGGCTTGTTAACTGGTTGTCAATCATTCCAGTTACATAGGCCGGGATGACCGGTGGTTTCTTCGCGTTAGGCATTATTTTGTGTCATTTGCATGACGTTGCTAGCCCCGATAAACGGGGCAACCGGAGAAAAAACTACGGTAATCCGTTTTTTTCGGGTTGAATTGAATAGAATTCGCTGTCAGAGACAGAACCGGTAATTAGAGTGCGACCAATAAAGGGAGTTTCGTTATGAGCATTCGTAAAGCAGCAATGGCGGCGTTGGTTGCCGGCTCGATGGTCGTTGTTCCGACCATTGCGCAGGCGGCGTCAGCCAATCAGACTGCCGTGAGCAAGCTCTCGGTGCGGTCTGGGCAGATTCGTTCGGGCGCAATTGTCGCCAAGAAGAACAGCCTGGGAGGCTCAAGCCTGATCATCGCGTTGGTGGCAGCAGCTGCTGTAGTCGGCGGTATCGTGGTCGCCGCGAGCAGTGGCAACAACGCAACCAGCCCGTAGGCTTATCGGCCATATGATTTTGAAAAGGGCGGTCGAGAGGCCGCCCTTTTTTTGGCCAGCTTCGGTGGCAACTCAGATTGGGCGCGGGGCCTGATCGTCACCAGGAATTTGACGCGACGACCGGCTAGCGATCTACAGCAATGCGTTTTTGCGGGTTGAGTCGAATCGAATTGGCTGTCACATGACGCCACTGAAATGGTTTTGTACAAAAAGGGAGTTTGAGGAGTGAGTATCCGTAAAGCAGCAATGGCGACGCTGATCGCCAGTTCCATGATCGTTGTTCCGACCGTCGCACAGGCAGCCCAAGCCAATCAGGCCGCCGTGAGCAAGCTCTCGATCCGGTCGGCCCAGGTTCGTGGTGGCGCAGTGCTCGGCAAGAAGGACCGCATTCAGGGAGGCAGCGCCATTCTTTTCTTGGGCGCTATTTTAGCCGCTGGCGGCGCAGGGTACCTGATTCGGGGCGGCAAATCGTCGAGCCCATAGGCTTCTGCAACAGGCTTTATAAAGGGGCGGCCGAAAGGCCGCCTTTTTTGTGTCCGGGCTCCTGACACCAACCCTGTCGACAGAAATCAGGCGGCCAGCCCTTCGAACTGCATCCGGGCGAGGCGGGCATAAAGACCGCCTGCACGGCTTAAGCTTGCGTGATTGCCGTCCTCAACGATCATGCCCTCATTCATGACAATGATCCTGTCCGCCGCGCGGACGGTTGCGAGACGGTGCGCAATGACGATCGTCGTGCGCTGATGCATCAGTTTTTCCAGCGCATCCTGCACAAGCCGTTCGGATTCCGCATCGAGCGCGGATGTCGCCTCATCAAGCAACAGGACAGGCGCATTGCGCAGGATCGCACGGGCAATGGCGATCCGCTGGCGCTGACCGCCGGAAAGCCGCGCACCGCCCTCTCCCATATAAGTATCGAGACCGTCAGGCAGTTTACGCAGGAATTCTGCAGCATTCGCGGCTTCGGCTGCTGCCCACAATGCGGCATCATCGGATTCCCAATGGCCATAGCGCAGATTGTCGCGGGCGCTGGCAGCAAAAATGACGGTGTCTTGCGGAACCATTGCCATGCGAGCGCGGATGTCTGCGGGATCCGCGTCCGGCAGGGCGACTCCGTCCATCCGGATAGTGCCACTTTCCGGATCGTAGAAACGCTGGATCAACTGAAACAATGTCGTCTTGCCCGCGCCCGACGGGCCCACCACCGCAACAGTCTCTCCCGGATTGATCGTAAGCGAAAAATCGGCAAGCGCACTCACATCCTGGCGGGTCGGATAGCGGAACCGCACATGATCGAATTCAATCCGGCCCTGCGGCGGCTCGGGAAGTTTCACCGGATTGGCCGGAGCCGCAATGCCCGGTTGTTCGGACAGGAGTTCTGACAAGCGCGCAGCGGCCCCGGAGCCGCGCACCAGATCGCCATAGACTTCGGCTAGCGCACCAAAGGAGCCAGCGACAAAGCCGCCCGTCAGGACGAACGCCGCAATCGCGCCGCCAGTCATCCGCCCAGCCTGAACGTCCAGGGCGCCCTGCCACATGACCATCGTGATGGCGCCGAACATCATCAAGATCATGATCGCGGTCAGTGCGGCGCGGATCGCGATGCGTCTGCGCGCCGTACCGAACGCACTTTCAACCGCACTGGAAAAGCGCGCACCTTCCCGCAGCTCCTGCCCGAACGCCTGAACGATTTTCATCGCGCCCAGCACCTCGACGACAATCACACCCACATCGGCAATGCGATCCTGGCTCTTGCTCGACATTTCACGCAACCTGCGCCCGATGAGCAGCATCGGGCCGATGACCAGCGGAATGCCAAGCAGGAGCAGCGCAGCCAGCTTGGGCGCGAGCGTAAAGAGATAGATGATCCCGCCCACCGCGAGCACAATGTTGCGCAGCGCGACTGACATGGTCGTGCCGACCACTTGTTCAATCAGGGTCGTATCTGCCGTGATGCGCGAGGCAACCTCCGCCGGGCGATTAATCTCGAAATAACTGGGCGACAGACGAAGCAGGTTGTTGACGACCGCGCTCCGCACATCGGCGACGACCCGCTCCCCGAGCCAGGAGACGAAATAAAATCGCGAGGCCGTCGCAAACGCCAGAACCGTGACGATCAGCAATAGATATTGGAACCAGCGCGAAATATCGCCACCCGCAGCGCCAAAGCCGCGGTCGATGACCAGCCGGAAACCGTTCGGAATGGCGAGCGTGGCGGATGCAGCCACCAAAAGGGACAGCGCCGCACAGGCAATCCGCCCCGGATAATTGATCGCGAAGCGCCAGACCATCCGGAGGTTGCCGATCTTGCGAGTGCCGTTTTCGGGCAAGTTTTCTTCAGCCATAATGCTGCGCCTAGCAGCCGCAGAGATAGGTCTCAATAAGCGACTGACCGATTTGTGCATTGCACAATAGGAAAAACTCGGCCACATCCAAAGGCCAACAAGGAAATTTCGATGCTTTACAATGCCTATGAAATGCAGCGCTCATGGTTGGCGGGCGCCAGCGCGCTTGCGCATACCGGCGCGGAATTTCTGACAAATCCGGCCAATCCCTTCGCTTATTTCGGCGGTGGCGAACTGATGGCGTCGGCGCTCGAAGTTTTTGCCCATGCCTCCGCACCGCGCGGCAAGCCGCCATTTGGTTTCGATCACACGGTCGTCGCGGGCAAGCAGGTTGCCGTGCATGAAGAGATCATCCTGCAAAAACCGTTTGGCCAATTGAAGCGCTTTGTTCGCGCTGGCGTCGAGACCGGCCCGAAGCTGCTGATCGTGGCGCCGATGTCCGGCCATTATGCGACGCTGCTGCGCGGCACCGTCGAGCGGATGATGCCCGGCCATGATGTTTACATCACCGACTGGCGTGATGCGCGCAGCATACCGACCTCTGCTGGCCGCTTCGATCTTGACGACTATGTCGACTATCTGGTCGACTTTCTCGATCATATCGGCCCTGGTGCGCATATGCTCGCGGTCTGCCAGCCTTCGGTGCCATGCTATGCCGCTGTCGCGCTGATGTCAGCGCAAAAGCATAAATGCCTGCCCAGGACGCTGACCTTGATGGGCGGCCCGATCGACACGCGCAAAGCTCCGACTGCGGTCAACACGCTGGCCACCCAGCGTCCCTATAGCTGGTTCGAGAATAACGTGATCGCGACCGTCCCCTATTCCTATCCGGGTGCCGGGCGGAAGGTTTATCCAGGCTTCCTCCAGCTTGCTGGCTTCATGTCGATGAACCTTGGCAATCACATGGTCAGCCATTGGGAAATGTTCAAACATCTCGTGGAGGGCGATGATGACAGCGCCGAGGTCACAAAGGATTTTTACGAAGAGTATCGCTCGGTCTGCGACATGACGGCGGAATTTTACCTCCAGACGATCGATGTTGTTTTCCAGCAGCATTCGCTGCCAAAGGGGGAGATGATGCATCGCGGAGCGAAGGTCGATCCCAAGGCGATCACGAACGTCGCCCTGCTGGCGATCGAAGGCGAGCGCGACGATATTTCGGGGCTGGGCCAGACAAAAGCCGCGCTGGATATCGCGACCGGTCTGGAAGCGAAGATGAAGCGTTACTATATCGCCGAAGGAACTGGCCATTACGGCATCTTCAACGGCAGCAAATGGCGTGACAAGATTGCCCCGGTGGTCGAGGACTGGATCGCTTCGCACGATTGAGCGGACGGGCCCTTGCAACCTCTCGGGAAGGACGCTCAATGACTTTGAATACGGCAATTCTGGCTGGCGGCTGCTTCTGGTGTACCGAAGCTGTGTTCCAGTCGCTGACCGGCGTTTCAGGCGTCGAGAGCGGCTATATCGGCGGGCAGAACCCCAACCCGACCTACCGCCAGGTGTGCGGCGGCGACACCGGCCATGCCGAAGCGATCCGCGTGACGTTCGATCCAGAACAGCTTTCCTATGCCGACCTGCTCGACATCTTCTTTGCAACACACGATCCGACCCAACTCAACCGGCAAGGCAATGATGTGGGCACGCAATACCGGTCGGCGATTTTCCCTGACGGCGCCGAACAGGAAGCCGAAGCCCGGGCAGCTATCCCGCGCAATCAGCCCGATTGGCCGCAACCGATCGTGACGACGATCGAGCCACTGGCAATCTGGTATCCTGCGGAGGATTATCATCAGGAATACTGGACGGGAGAAGGCCAGCGCAATCCCTACTGCCTCGCCGTCATTCCGCCCAAACTGGCAAAACTGCGCAAGGGTTATGCGGAGCGGCTGAAAGCGTAGCGCGGCATCAGTTCAAAGGCTGGTAGCCTGTCCGTCGCCACGGCAAAGGCAGTCCAAAGGCCCTCCTTATGGGGACACGGTGAGGGACGACCCTTCACCCGGCCGCGGCATGAATGTGGGCGGCCTTTGGGTGGCGCGCTTACATTGCAGCCGATGTCGTCACGAATGACTGGAAGTGGGCGGGAAGCGGTCGAAGGTTCAAAACTCGCCGTTACAAAAAACCTCAAGCGGTTCGTTGCGGCTAGGGTCATATTGAATGTTCAAGACAGAGCATCCCCCATCATAGATCACAGGAAGTTTGGAGAGGGAAGTCCAAGTCACAGTGCCCGCTTTGCTCTCAAATGTAACCCAACCCTCATTAGCCAAGATATATATCGCCCTGACTGAGCCGTTTTTCTCACGTGTATAAAAGCGTGCAAAGTGCTCCAGTCGAACTTTAGGATGCGAGACAACGAATTGGCCCTCGATCCTTGCAGTGAGTGCACTATTCGCGTCATCAGTGCGTTCGCAGCCGCTTGCAAGGCTTAAAAGAAAAAGAAGAATGTAGGCAGTTTGACGACACATGAGCTGACTATCACGGAAACACCATTTGTCCGCAATGGGGTCGGAAGCGGACATCCAATTTTGCCAATGAATGCAGCCTTGCACTTTTCGAGAAGGCTGGCTTCCAGTTGCAGCAATGGCTCCCAAATTTTATGTTGGTCAGTCAATCAACGCATGAATATAGGTTTGTGGGCCGCAGCCTGCATCGGTTCATCGCATGAAGGGCTCGAATGAACGGCACATTTATCGGACTTGCCGGAACTATTCATGTGGCAGCAAGGTTAACCTGAACAGGCGGGATCCGAAGTTTCAATTTGAAGGGTAAGCACAATGCATTTCATTTCCAAACGATCAGCAATTCTCATCCTGTTTGCCTTGCCGGCAACGGGAAGCCTGTCTGCACAACAGCAAGACACGCCCCAGTCCCCGATCACCGTGACGGGCGCGGCGATGCCCGCAGGGCCTGATGTCAAAGGCATCATTTCCGCGCGCAACGACGACAAGATCAAGGTCACGGCTGTAGATGGCACGAACACCGTCATCACTTTCACAGATGATACCAAGATCAGCGCCGGCGGGGGCTTTCTTGGCGGCAATCGCGGCAAGCCGACCGCAGCCGCGCTGCTCAACGGCCTGCCGGTGACGGTCAAGACAATGCAGGGCCCCGATGGCCTGATCGCAAGCCAGATCACGTTCCGCAACAACGACCTGAAGACCGCGCGAATGATTCGCAATGGCACGGAGCAGCAGTTTGGCGAACAGACTGCAGCGACAGAGGCATTGCGCGGCCGTATGGCCGATATCGACAAGTATAATATCAAGAGCACG
>JANLQV010000084.1:0-3352 GCA_031368025.1 Sphingomonadales bacterium
GAGCCGCTCGCCCGGCGTGAGGCAATCAACGATGCTGACATCGCCATATTGTGCCTTCCCGATGACGCCGCGCGCGAAGCGGTCTCGCTGATCAATAATGACCGGACTCGCGTGATCGACGCTTCGACCGCGCACCGGACATCGGACAATTGGGTTTTCGGTTTCCACGAAATCAATCCGGACGGGCTGGACAGGATCAGGACGGCGAAACGCGTTTCCAATCCCGGCTGTTATTCAACCGGCTTCCTTGCACTCGTCAAGCCGCTGGTCGGTGCCGGGCTTATCCCTCCAGACTGGCCGCTGACTGTCAATGCAGTCTCGGGATATTCGGGCGGCGGCAAGGTGATGATTGAAGAATTTGAAACTGGCAATGCGGACACCGCGTGGCGCACCTATGCGCTTTCCCTTGCCCACAAACATGTGCCGGAGATGCAGCGACATGCGGGTTTGGCCCACGCCCCGCTTTTCGCGCCGTCCGTCGCCCGAACATATCGCGGAATGATCGTTGATGTGCCGCTCATGATCGGCGCAATGCCCGGAAAACCATCCGCAAATGCGATCCGGACGGTCCTTGCAGACCTGTATGCGACTAGCCCGATCATCGCGCTGGTTCATGATTTTGACGAAGCAAACCTGACCATTGAACGCACGGCCAATACCGATCGGCTTGACCTGTTCGCCTTTTCGAATGCTGCTGGTGATCAGGTCAGACTGGTCGCCGCTCTCGACAATCTCGGCAAAGGCGCGGCGGGAGCCGCCGTCCAGACGCTCAATATCCTCGCTGGCCTGAGCGAGGTCGAAGGCCTTCGTCTTTGAACGGAAAGCGATTGCCAAACGAAACTTAACCCGTCAGCCTTGGCCCGGATTAAACGAGGGGGCACCACCAAAGCAATTCCGGCCAAGGTGCCTGTCTGGCGCAGTGAACAATAGGGAACGGGGAGAGAAACGATGAACGTTATACGCCTGGGCGGCATTTCCGCTGCTCTGCTGGCGCTTTCGGCAACGACCGCCCATGCGCAAGCTCCGGATTTATCTTCAAAACCAGCCAGTAGCGCGACAATCGCCGCCCAAGCTGCGGAGCGCGCTTCACTACCCAAGGATAATGGCAAGGATGCAGCCTTTGCAGCGCAGGGTTTTGTCGCGACCCGAATTGATCCGATAATCCGCAACGCGAGCGGAAAGCCGGTCTGGAATCTCGCGGCGTATGACTGGATAAAGGGCGATGCCCCGCCCACGGTCAATCCCAGCCTTTGGCGGCATATGTCGATCCTGCGCAAGAATGGGCTGTTCAAACTGTCCGAAGGCGTTTGGCAGGTGCGCGGGTTCGATGTTTCGAACATGACGGTGATTGCGGGCAAGACCGGCTGGATCCTGATCGACCCGCTGACCAATCGGGAAACCAGTGCGGCAGCGCTCGCGCTGGTCAACCAGCAATTGGGCACACGAGCAATTGCGGCAGTGATCTACACCCATAGCCATGCCGATCATTTCGGTGGCATTCGCGGGATCGTCTCACCCGACGATGTGACGTCGGGCAAGGTCGCGATTATCGCGCCTGAACATTTCACCAAGGAAACGGCGTCTGAGAACGTCATTGCCGGGCCTGCGATGGGGCGGCGCGCCACATTCCAGTTTGGCAGTGCGCTCACTCCGGGGCCGCAGGGGCAAATGGGATCGGGGATCGGGTCTGCCGTCGCAGCAGGTGAAATAACGCTGATCGCCCCGAGCGACACGATTACCAAGACGGGCGAAACCCGCACGATCGACGGTGTCGCGCTTGAATTTCAGATGGTCCCGCAAACCGAGGCGCCTGCCGAACTCAATGTTATGTTGCCCGAGCGCAAGACGCTGATCATCGGTGAAATCGCGACCTGCTCGCTCCACAATATCCTCACGCCGCGAGGCGCGCAGGTGCGCGATGCGCTGGCGTGGTCGAACTATCTGACCGAGGCAATCCGACTCTACGCGGATCGCAGCGATACGGTCGCCGCGAGCCATTGCTGGCCGCATTTCGGCAGGGGCGAAGTACGAATCTACCTCACTCTGCAGCGCGACAACTACAAATATCTGCATGATCAGACCGTGCGGATGATGAACAAGGGAATGACGCAGGCCGAGATTGCCGAAGCGCTTGTTCCGCCCCCTGCCCTTACCAACGAATGGACCAATCGGGGCTATTACGGCACATACAGTCACAATTCGAAAGCGATCTACCAGCGCTATCTCGGCTGGTATGATGCGGTGCCCGCAAACCTGAACCCGCATCCGCCGACCGTGCGGGCGAAGCGCACTGTCGCGGCGATGGGCGGCTCGGCCAGGGTTCTGGAACTGGGCAAGGCAGCGATGGCCGCAGGGGATTATCGCTGGTCGTCAGATCTGCTTAACCAGCTTGTCTTTGCCGAGCCCGACAATGTGTCGGCCAAGGCGATGCTCGCCGACTCCTATGAGCAGCAGGGCTATCAGGCCGAGGCAGCGACGTGGCGCAACATGTTCCTTTCGGCGGCGCGTGATCTGCGCGAAGGACCAAAGCCCGGCCAGAGCACCCAGAGCCTCGACCTGATCTCCGCGATCCCCACCGACTTGCTGATGGATGCGATTGCGACGCGGCTCGATCCGGCAGTGATCGGGGCCAAGGCAATAAACCTCAATTTCACCTTCGCGGATCGCGGCGAAAAGGCCCGGATCACGGTTGAGAATGCCGTCATGGTTGCCGAAATGGGCGAAGCGCACGCCAAGCCTGCGGTGACGCTTAGCGGGCCGCGCCAGCTTTTTCTGGGGCTCTTTTTCCTCAAATTGCCGCTCGCACAACTAGAGGCGGCAGGGCTAAAAGTCGAAGGCGACCGCACGGCTATTGAAGCCTTGCAGGCCGCGATCGAAACCCCGCCCAATGTGTTCAATATCGTGACGCCCTAACTCACCACGGTGTGAATCTCGTTGAACGGCACACTCTTGTCCGGGCGGATATCTCCGGGCAAGCCAAGGACGCGTTCGGCGATGATATTGCGCAGGATTTCATCCGTGCCGCCAGCAATCCTCAGGCCTGCTGACCAGAAATAGGTCTGACGAAGGGCCTCAAGATGCGGCAGGTCACCAGCGTCGGCCCCCGTCAACAGACCGGCGCTTTCCGACATGTCACCGGCAAAACTGCCCATATCCTGCATCATCTTGGCAACGACGACTTTCGAGATGCTCGATTCCGGCCCCGGCGTCCGCCCCGATGACAGCGCCGAAAGCGTCCGCATCCGGGTCAGCGAAATGCCCCGGTCCTGGATATAAACCTCAGCAATCTTCTGGCGGACATGGCTCTGTTCAAGCGCATTGCCTTCGTCGGTATCGATGGCGCGGGCGAGTG
>JANLQV010000120.1:0-7303 GCA_031368025.1 Sphingomonadales bacterium
CGGCGGACATCGGCATTGACCATCGTATAGAGGATCAGCCCGGGATTTTGTGCTATGTCCGCCATAATCCGAGTCAGATGGCCTTCAGAGCGGACCATCGGCCAGAAATGTTTGATCGTTTCAACCGAATCGAACTGCGCCAAAGCGGCCTTGGCTACGGTCTCCAGCGTCTCGCCAGTCGAGTCCGAAACGAGGTGGAGGTGGAGGCGGTTCACGCGCGCGGGCAAGCTGTGGACAACATTGGGGACACAGCTACCCCAAAAGCCTGTGCAAATCCAAGGCTACGATTTAGCCACAAGCCGCCGGATTCGTTCCACAACCCTTTCAACACCCCCGCGATTCCATCCACCGCCTGTGGATTACCGGGACGGATTCACCGACTCCGACCTTTTTCAGGGAGCCCGGAAACGTCAAGCTGTTGGCAATTTGCGGGACAGCGCATAAACCCGCCAACCAAGGCCCCCACTAACAACTACAATCCTCTTATCTATAGAATTGATTCAGTAAGTATGGCGGACGACAGTACGAAGCCCTTGCTGGCCACCCTGCGGGGTGAACGCCAGGTAATACCTCCGGTGTGGCTGATGCGGCAGGCCGGACGCTATCTTCCCGAATATCGCGCGCTTAGGGCAAAGAAGGGCGGGTTTCTCGAACTGGTCAATGATTCGGCATCAGCTGCAGAAGTGACGCTCCAGCCCATTCGCCGTTTCAGTTTCGATGGCGCGATCCTGTTTTCGGACATCCTTGTTATCCCCCATGCCATGGGCCAGAATCTCTGGTTTGAGGAGGGTGAAGGCCCGCGTCTCGCTCCCAAATTGTTCGATCACGCGCTGACAAGCCTTCAGGATGCGCCAGAACGGCTGGAACCGGTCTATGAGACGGTCCGGCAAGTCCGGGCCACCCTCGCGCCGCAAACGACCTTCCTGGGCTTTGCAGGAAGCCCCTGGACGGTCGCAACCTATATGATCGCGGGACAAGGCAGCCGCGAACAGGCGGAGGCCCGGCGCTATGCCTATTGTGATCCACAAGCGTTTCAGGCGATCATTGATGCGATCATAGAATTGACGGTCGAATATCTTTCTGGCCAGATCGTGGCAGGCGTTGAAGCGATCCAGTTGTTCGATAGCTGGGCAGGAAGTTTGAGCCCTGCGCAATTCGAACGCTGGGTGATTGCCCCCAATGCCGAAATTGTGACGCGGTTGAAGGTACTTCATCCCGAAACGCCGATCATCGGCTTTCCCAAAGGAGCAGGCGGAAAACTCATCGCCTATGCCCGTGAAACCGGGGTTGATGCTCTTGGTCTTGATGAAACCGTCGATCCGGTCTGGGCAAATGCCAATCTTCCCGAGTGCCTCCCGGTGCAGGGCAATCTCGATCCACTGGCGTTGATCGCGGGGGCTGAGGCGCTTGATCATGCCATCGATCAGATTCTTGCCGCTTTTCCAGAACGTCCGCACATCTTCAACCTTGGCCACGGCATCTTGCCCGATACGCCCATCGCTCATGTCGAAGCCTTGCTCAGAAAGGTTCGCGAATGACTGGTTTTCTGGGCAGCGCCTATCTCTGGGTGAAAGCGGCCCACATCATCTTCGTCATTTTCTGGATGGCAGGTCTGTTCATGCTCCCGCGCTTTCTGGCCTATCATCAGGAAGCCGATCCGGCCTCTGAGGAAAATGCCGTTTGGGCGGAGCGCGAACGACGTTTGATCCGGATCATCATGAACCCGTCAATGATCATCGTCTGGATTCTCGGCCTGGCGCTGGCGCTTGATACGGCTGTTTTTGACCAGCACTGGTTCCAGCTCAAATTCGCCTTTGTCCTTGGCCTGTCGGGTTATCATGGCTGGATGGCTAGCTATAGCCGCAAGCTTGCCACGGGCACGCGAAGCCTGACCAGCAAGACCCTGCGGATGCTCAACGAAGTGCCGGGGGTGGCTGCGGCAATCATCGTGATACTGGTGATCGTTCAGCCGTTCTGAGCAGGATCAATATGGTATCGTCGTGCAAAAGTCAGGACCGCAAACAACATACCCAACCTTGACTTCCCACGCCCCGCCACCTATTTCCCGACATCCGCTGGGCCATTCGTGCCATTCAGCAGCTTATTTCAAACTTGATTTCGCTGTCGCGGTTCTCCCCCTAAATTCCATATGGAATCCAATAAAATGCATTTGAAAGACCTTAAAAAGAAAACCCCGGCAGAACTCGTCGAAATGGCGGAAGAGCTGGGTGTCGAGGGTGCCTCGACGCTGCGCAAGCAGGATCTCCTGTTCGCGATCCTGAAAGTTGAAGCCGAAAATGGCACCCAGATCATGGGCATGGGCACAATCGAAGTGCTCCAGGATGGCTTTGGCTTTCTGCGCTCACCCGAAGCCAATTATCTGGCGGGGCCGGACGATATTTATGTTTCCCCCAACCAGGTTCGCAAGCACGGCCTGCGCACCGGTGACACGGTCGAGGCCGAAATCCGCGGGCCCAAGGATGGCGAGCGCTATTTCGCGCTGAACAAGGTGACGGCAATCAATTTTGACGATCCCGACGTCGTCCGCCACCGCGTCAATTTCGACAATCTGACGCCGCTTTATCCGGATGAGAAGCTCAATCTTGATACGCTGGACCCGACCGTCAAGGACAAGTCAGCGCGCGTCATTGACCTCATTTCGCCGCAGGGCAAAGGCCAGCGCGCGCTGATTGTTGCGCCGCCACGTACCGGCAAGACAGTGCTGCTCCAGAACATCGCCAAGGCGATCACCGATAACCATCCCGAAGTCTTCCTCATCGTCCTGCTCGTCGATGAGCGGCCCGAGGAAGTGACAGACATGCAGCGTTCGGTGAAGGGTGAGGTCATTTCCTCGACCTTCGATGAACCCGCGCAACGTCACGTCCAAGTCGCCGAAATGGTGATTGAAAAGGCCAAGCGTCTGGTCGAGCACAAAAAGGATGTCGTCATCCTGCTCGATTCGATCACGCGCCTTGGCCGTGCCTATAACACTGTCGTTCCGTCTTCGGGCAAGGTCCTGACCGGCGGCGTCGATGCCAACGCGCTCCAGCGCCCGAAGCGTTTCTTCGGTGCGGCACGCAACATCGAGGAAGGCGGTTCACTCTCGATCATTGCGACTGCGCTGATCGATACCGGCAGCCGGATGGACGAAGTCATTTTCGAAGAGTTCAAGGGCACCGGCAACTCCGAAATCGTCCTCGACCGCAAGGTTTCCGACAAGCGCATCTTCCCCTCGCTCGATGTTGGCAAGTCCGGCACCCGCAAGGAAGAACTGCTCGTTGAAAAGGGCAATCTTTCGAAGATGTGGGTGTTGCGCCGTATCCTCATGCAGATGGGCACGGTCGACGCGATGGAATTCCTGCTCGACAAGATGAAGGATTCCAAAACCAATGAGGATTTCTTCGACTCGATGAACCAGTAAGGCGCGCGCGTGATTCTCGAGCATGCATTGTTGCAGGTTCGCGGCGGTGAAAAAGCGGCATTCGAGGCGGCGATGGCCGAAGCGAAGCCGCTGATCGCCGCTTCACCGGGCTTTCTCGACATCGCGGTGCACCCGGCGTGCGAAACACCAGGGCGGTATCTGCTGATCGTGCGTTGGGAATCGATTGCGCATCATCGCAAGGGGTTCCGCTCATCGGACCGCTATCGGGAATGGCG
Organism: Sphingomonadales bacterium; assembly: GCA_031368025.1. GTDB lineage: Bacteria > Pseudomonadota > Alphaproteobacteria > Sphingomonadales > Sphingomonadaceae > Aquisediminimonas. Next base: position 3,658 of record JANLQV010000120.1, read on the forward strand.
TGCTCTGCTCCATCCCTTTTATGATCCCATACCGGCGGTCGATTATTTCGGAGAGTCACTGTGATGGATTTTTCAGCGATCGATTTTTCCAGCGTCTTTACAGCTGCCGGCCTTGCGCTGCTCGTTCAGGTGATCCTTGTCGATCTGACCATGGCTGGCGACAATGTCGTGATCATGGGAACACTGGCTTCGGGGTTGCCCGAAAAGGACCGCAAGCGCGTGATCCTGTTCGGTGTATCCGTGGCGCTGGTCTTCCTGATCGGCTTTGCGCTGGTGGCCACCCAGTTGCTAAAATTCACCGGGCTTTTGGTGGCGGGCGGCCTGCTTCTGCTGTGGGTCGCCTATAACATGTATCGCGAGCTGCGACCGATCCGGGCTGTGGTTGCCGATGATCCGGGCACGGCGCTTGTCGAAGGGCCGCCTGCAACCAAGACGTTCCTCCAGGCCGCCATCCAGGTGACGCTGGCCGATCTCTCGATGAGCCTCGACAATGTCCTTGCGGTTGCAGCTATCGCTCGGGAGAATCCCGCCGTCCTGTTTTTCGGTCTTGCCTTTTCGGTGACGCTGATGGGCCTTGCGGCCAATCTTGTGGCGAAGCTCGTCCAGCGTTTTCACTGGATCGCGTGGATCGGACTGGTCGTGATCACTTGGGTCGCGGGCAACATGATCTATGACGGTTGGGAACGCGACGGCGCCAAAATCCTTGGCTGGGTAAGCTGAGACGGAGACAAAATGATGGACTTGACCGCATTGTTTGCGCCCGACGCGGTGACCGCCTTTTTCGAGATATTGATGATCGATATCGTCCTTGCGGGCGACAATGCGATCGTCGTCGGCGCACTCGCCGCCGGGTTACCGGAAGCAGACCGCAAGAAGGTCATCATGTTCGGTGTGCTGGCAGCGCTGGTGCTACGGATTGCGTTCGCCCTGACGGTCAGCCAGTTGCTCGGCATCGTGGGGCTGGTGCTGGCTGGCGGCTTCTTGCTGCTCTGGGTCGCCTGGAGGATGTACCGCGAATTGCGTCATGGTGGCGAGAGCCCGGGGTCGCCGGAAATTGCTGGAGACGAGCATTCGGGACTGACCGCGCGCAAGAGCTTCGCCGCCGCCGCGTGGAGCGTGGCGCTCGCCGATGTCAGCATGAGCCTCGACAATGTCCTCGCAGTCGCAGGCGCGGCGCGCGAACACCCGCAGATTCTTGTCGTCGGCCTGATCCTGTCGGTCATCCTGATGGGCGCGGCATCAAACATCATTGCCAAATACATCGAACGCTATCGCTGGATCGCGTGGATTGGCCTCGCCGTGATCATCTGGGTCGCGGGCAAGATGATCTGGGACGGGTGGCACGACGTCCACCCGCATTTCATGGAATTTATTGGGCGCTGAACTGCGCTATCGCAGATAATGGGCGAAGAAATCCGTCGTGCGGGCATCGGCCAGCCGGGCCCCGCCTTCGTGGCGCCGTGATCCTGTTTCGGTTGCAAAGCCGTGGTCAAGCCCGGCATAATCATGCAGCGTAACCTTGGGGTGGTTATCGAGCCCCTCGTGCAATGCAGCTTGCGCTTCCGGGCCGACGAAATGATCCGCAGTGGGAATATGGAGCATCAGCGGATGCGCAATGGCGTGCGATTCGCCGAGCAACTGTTCGATCATCACGCCATAATAGCCAACCGAGGCATTGATATCGGTCCGGCAGGCGGTCAGGTATGCGAGCAGTCCGCCAAGACAATAGCCGACAGCGCCGATCTTGGCCACGCCCTTGGCGCGGATCGCATGGATCGTTTCCTCAATGTCGACAATGCTACTGGCCGAGCCCTTTTCGGCACCATAGCGATTGAAATAGCCCATTGCCTCCTGAAATTCCGCTTCGACATCTGGGTTGAGTTCGATGCCCGGTTTCATCCGCCAAAACAGGTCGGGCGCAACCGCAAGATAGCCGAGCCTTGCCCAATGATCGCATTTCTGACGGATGCCTGCATTCACCCCGAAGATTTCCTGGATCACGATGATTGCGGCCCGCGGCGGCCCGGCGGGTTCCGCGACATAGGCCGAAAAACTACCGATTTGCATTGTGCTCATAACAATCTTGTCCTTCCAGCTTCGAAATCGAGGAGCCATGCCTTGGTCTCGGGACCAGCACCCGCAGAATAATGTTCGCGCGCATTGCCGCTTGAGGTCACCCGGTGGCAGGGTATGATGATCGGGAACGGATTGCGCTGGCACGCCTGCCCGACAGCGCGCGCACTGGATCCGATCCTGTAGGCCAGCGCGCCATATGTCATCGTCTCGCCATGCGCGATTGCAGCGATTCCCGCCCGCAATTCATTGCCGCGCGGGGTCGGTAAGGGGGCGAGCGGCAGGGCGAAAGACTTGCGCTTTTCTGCAAAATAGTCGCGCAGTTGGGCAACCGCGTCGTCGAGCACGATATTTCCCCGATCATGCCATTCTGAGGCCGTGCCCGGGTCGATTCGCGCCGACGTCAGGACGCCGCCCTGCGCCACCAGTTCGACCACGCCGATCGGTGTTGCAATACGGGCAGTTGCGGGCGCGTCCGTCATGCGGCAAAGTCTAGCATCCGGCCCAAAGGAGACCAGCCATGAAATTCAACATCGATGTCGATTGCACGCCCGAAGAAGTGCGGCGGCTGGTGGGCCTGCCCGATCTGACAGGCGTCCATGATGTTTACCTCAATCAGATGAAGACGGTCATGACCAAGGGACTGAGCCCTGACATGGTCGAAGGGATGGTGCGGAACTGGATGCCGCTGGGCGGGCAGGGTGTCGATTTCGTCCGCGACCTGATCGGCCAGTTCTCGGGCGGTAGCGACGGCGGCGGCAAGAAGAAGAAGGATTGACCCTGCGCCGCGATGACACGATCTTTGCCCTGTCGAGCGGCTTGCCCCCGGCAGGAATTGCGGTTGTCCGCATCAGCGGATCGGGCGCGGGCGCGGTACTCGACCGGCTCGCGGGCAAACGCCCAGCGCCGCGCCGCGCCAGCTATCGCGCGCTTCGCGATGATCGCGGAGCGATGCTCGATCAGGCCCTGATTCTCTGGCTTCCAGGGCCCGCGACGGCAACAGGCGAAGATCTGGTCGAATTTCACCTCCATGGCGGGAGGGCGGTAGTCGCCGCCGTGCTGGCCGCGATCGGTACAATAAAGGGGACGCGCGCCGCTCAGGCCGGCGAATTCACCCGTCGCGCCTTCGAAAATGGCCGGATCGATCTTGCCGAAGCCGAAGGACTGGCCGACCTGCTGGCGGCCGAAACCGAGAGCCAGAGGCAATCGGCCCTTGCGATGGCCGAAGGCGGCCTTGGGAAACGCGTGGCCGCATGGCAGGCGGAGTTGCTCGCAATGTCGGCACAACTCGAAGCAGAACTCGACTTTTCCGACGAGGGGGACGTTTCGGAGAATGATACGGAGCTTTTGCGCCAGCGGATTTGCGTACTCGTTGAAGACATGGCCGCGCTCTTTCAAGCGCCGGGGGTCGAGCGGTTGCGCGACGGCATCACGGTCGCCCTAGGGGGTCCAACGAATTCTGGAAAATCTAGCCTTTTCAATGTATTGATAGATCGCGAAGCAGCAATTGTATCTGATGTTGAAGGCACAACACGGGACCGGATCGAAGCCCCGATCGCATTGGGCGGTGTGC
>JANLQV010000135.1:0-6559 GCA_031368025.1 Sphingomonadales bacterium
AACTCCTCGATGTGGTGCGCGGCGAAAAGACTGCGTCCGATGCGCTGGCGACAGCGATGGGGATTGGCAAGAAGATCGGCAAGATCGCTGTGGTTGCCGGCGTCTGTCACGGCTTTATCGGGAACCGCATGCTCTCCAAGCGCCAGGCCCCGGCCAATGCGCTACTGATGGAAGGCGCGCTACCCGAACAGATTGACAAGGTTTTCACCGACTACGGCATGCCGATGGGCCCGTTCAAGATGATCGATCTGGCAGGATTAGACATTGGCTGGCACCGTGACCCGTCGAGAGTCGAAACGCTACGCGATGCACTTTGCACTGCCGGTCGTTTCGGCCAGAAAAACGGCAAGGGCTTTTACGACTATGACGAAAAGCGTAACCGCACGCCGAGCGCCGAGGCCAATGCCATAATTGAGGATTTCCGTTCACGTTCTAACATGCCCAAGCGTGAGATCAGCGATCAGGAGGTCATCGAACGCTGCCTCTACCCAATGGTCAATGAAGGCTATCTGATCCTCGAGGAAGGCAAGGCCCAGCGCGCATCGGACATCGATGTCGTCTGGATCTATGGCTATGGCTGGCCAATCTATCGCGGCGGACCGATGTTCTGGGGTGACCTTGAGGGAGCCGGAAAGATCGTCGAAGCGCTTGAACGACACGGGGGGAAAGTGGCCGATTCGCTCAAGGCCAAAGCCTGATCAACCTTTCACGCCGATGAACGGAATGAGTCCGGCGACGAGTCGAATGCGGCCAAACGACTCGTCCCGGTTCGGGTTCGATCCACCGATCCGCGCTTGGTTGTGATCCCCATCACAGGCAGGACAGAGTCAAGGTAAAGGTCGGGGTCGCACCACAGTGAAAATTTTTGTTCGGGCTGTTTTTGCCCTCATACTCTCTGCAAGCCTTTTGCCAGCCGCCGCTCAAGCCAGCCGCCATCTTCAGTGCGTGCCGTTCGCGCGGGAAATGTCCGGCATCGAAATTCACGGCAATGCCAAGACGTGGTGGGCGCAAGCCGCTGAACGCTATGATCGTGGCAATAGCCCGCGTGAGGGCTCAGTCCTTACTCTCCCCGGTTACGGCAAAATGGGCTACGGCCATGTCGCAATGGTCAGCAAGATCGTGAATGATCGTGAGATCCTGCTCACCCATGCCAACTGGTCGCGCCGTGGTGGAATCGAACGGAACGTCCGCGCAATCGACGTTTCGGAAAATGGCGATTGGAGCCGCGTGAAGATCTGGTTCGCTGGCACAAATGATTTCGGCACCACAAGCTATCCCGCCTATGGTTTCATCTATGCCGACACGCAAAAAACCAATGCTGGTTTCACACTTGGCGAGGATGTGATCCAGCTCGCCGCGCTGGAACGCTAGGCGCCTACCGCCCCTTCCAGTTCGGCTTGCGCTTCTGGGCAAACGCTGCAGCGCCTTCGCGCGCATCTTCGCTCATGAACAAATTGCCGAGCAGTTCGGCCTGCTTCTTCCACATATCCGCTTCAGCCCAATCGCCTGATTCGACAATGGCACGCTTTGACGCAGCGACCGCAAGCGGGCCATTGGCTGTGATGCTCGCCGCAAGCTCAAGCGCCGCATCAAGTGCCACCCCATCGGTCACGCGGTTAATCAGGCCAATGTCATAAGCGCGCTGCGCCGTGATGAAATCGCCCGTCAGCGCCAGTTCCATCGCGAGGCGCGGATTGATCTGGCGCGGCAAACGCACCAGCCCGCCTGCTGCTGCGGCAAGACCGCGCTTGGCTTCCGGGATACCGAATTTGGCATCCTTGTTGGCCACGACAAGGTCGCAAGCCAGCATGATTTCGAACCCGCCAGCCAACGCATAGCCATCGACCGCAGCAATAAGCGGTTTTTTGGGAGGTGCCTCGGTCAGCCCGGCAAATCCGCGGCCTTTGACCGATGGCATTTCGCCCGTCAGGAACGCCTTCAGGTCCATGCCAGAGCAGAATGTGCCGCCCGCCCCTGTGATAATGCCCACCCGTAAACTGTTGTCGCTATCAAGCGTGTCCATCGCCGCTGCCACGCCTTCGGCCAGCGCGCGGTTCGCGGCGTTCCTCGCTTCGGGGCGGTTGAGGGTGACGATGAGCACGCCATCGCGTGCTTCGGTCAGGACTTCGGACATGATCGGGCTCCTCTTCAATTCGCAGCCACCGTGGCGTAGCTTTACGTTTACGTCAAGCTATCGCGCAATTCGCGCTTGAGCACTTTGCCGATCGCGCTGCGCGGCAATTCGCTTGTCTCGACCAGCCGGTTGAGCCGTTGGGTCTTGCCCACTTTGGCATTGGCATAGGCCAACACTTCGTCCGTCGCTGCACCGTTGCGGAGCACCACAAATCCCACAGGCGTCTCACCCCATTCATCGCTGGGCGCCCCGATCACTGCCGCCTCGACCACGTCAGGATGCTGGAGCAGCACCGCTTCCAGATCGCTCGGATAGATATTAAACCCTCCTGAAATGATCATGTCCTTGGCGCGGTCCATCAACGTCAGGAAGCCATCCTCGTCGAACCGGCCGATATCGCCGTGGCGATAAAAGAGGTTTCCGTCCGCGTCATGCCAGTGCATCGCCCGGGTCGCTTCGGGGCGGTTGTTATAGCCGGTCATCATCGCGGGCGAGCGACCGACAATCTCGCCAACCGATCCGGACGGAAGTTCATTCCCCTCCTCATCGATCACCCGCATCTCATGCCCTGGTGAAGGCTGTCCAACGGTATGGAGTTTGTCCGGATATTTGTGCGCTTCGAGCAGGCAGACCCCGCCTCCTTCGGTCAACCCGTAAATCTCGACAAGCCCGCCCGGCCAGCGTTTGACCACATCGGCCTTGAGTTCCGCTGGAAACGGCGCGCTGGTGCAATATTTCATCACGAAGCCCGACAGGTCGAAACGCTCAAAATCAGGAAGCGCCATGATCCGCCGGTATTGCACGGGCACCAGCATCGTGTTGGTCGCGCGTTCGCGTTCGGCAAGCTCGAGAAATCCGCGCGCATCGAACTTCTTCATCAGCACGATCTTCCCGCCCGATCCCAGGGTCGGCAGGAACGACGCCATCGTCGTGTTCGAATACATCGGCGTTGAAAGGATCGTCACCGCATTGGGGCCATAGGCCGGAAGTCCGCGCTGGATATGTTGCCAGCGCATCGCATGGCTATGCACAATGCCCTTGGGCACGCCAGTTGTGCCCGACGAGTAGATGATGTTGAAACCGTTTTCCGGGGCAATATTGACAGGCATTGGCATGCTGCCTTCGGGATCGATCCACCGCATCAGCGGCTCACCGGCATCGCTTCCGTCCATCGCAATCCTCTGGATGGAGCCAAGGTCGAAACCTTCGAGAGACTCAGATGCCCCAGCGTCGAGAAAGAGATGGGTCGCGCCGGTATCGGCAATCATTGCGGCCATCTGTTCGCCCGTCGCCGAATAAGTGATCAGCCCGGCAACTGCCCCCGCCCTGAGCACACCGAGCCATACCGCGACATGATGCGCAGAGTTGAACCCGGCCAGCGCCACTGCCTTGCCCGGCCCAACCCCTTCGCGCTGCAACCGGGATGCGATCCTGTCCCCCAGCGCATTGAATTCGGCCCAGCTCAGGCGGGTATCCGGATCGGCGACAGCGATCGCCAGGGGCCGCGCTGCGGCATGACCGCGCACAATGTCGGGCACGTTGGAAAATTTGGCGGACAGCAGCGTATCAAGGTTCATATATGCATCCGTCGCGCATCAATGGGCCACCGGTCAAGGCCGTCATTGTCGTTGATCACGAAAAACGCAGCTGCACGAAGGTTATCGCTGCATTAACCATAACCGTCAAACCTCCGTCCGGACCCTTGTGTCATAGGTTTTGCCATAGGGTATTCGGGGATACGCATGATCAGGGCGTTACGGTCGGGTTTGGCAGCTTGCGCATTGTTCGGCGCCACGACCCCGCTTGGCGCCATTCCGCTCCCCGAACCGGCATCGCGTTATCATTGGGAATGCGTTCCGTTTGCCCGCGCCGTTTCCGGCATCCAGATTTATGGCGATGCCCTCACCTGGTGGGATCAGGCCGAAGGCCGTTACCGCAGAGGGAATCGTCCGCGCATCGGCGCAGTTATGGCATTCATCCCCTATGGTCGCATGGAACTGGGGCATGTGGCGACCGTCAGCGATATCGTCGACGCGCGCACCATTCTGATCACCCATGCCAACTGGTCGCCAATCAACGGGCGGCGCGGGCAGGTAGAGCGTGATGTGAAAGTGATCGACGTCTCGGAGGCCGGGGACTGGAGCGCCGTGCGCGTCTGGTATGCGCCGAACGAGGACTTAGGTGGGACAGCCTGGCCAGTTCACGGTTTCATCTATCCCTCGGGCAGCGCGCCGACGCCTGAAATCATGCGCGATGCCCTGCCCAAGCTCCAATATGCGTCCGTTCTGAACTGGACAGCGCCCCGGACTGAAATGGTGCGGCCCACCGGCCATCTGGCCTATCTGCGCAAAATGCTTCCCAAACTGAATTAAGCCAGACTTTTGGACGCCTGTTCGAACATGTCCTTGCTCAGCCCCGGTTGAGCGACAATGCGTTCCAGTTCCGCTTTCATCAGCGCCTGACGCCCCTCATCGAAACGCCGCCAGCGGCCGAGCGGCGGAAGGAGTTTGGCGGCTGTTTGCGGGTTGATCGGATCAAGCGCGATCAGAATGTCGGCAAGGAAACGATAACCCGAACCGTCAGCGAGGTGGAATTGCTGTTGGTTCGACGAGAATGCCCCGGCCAGCGCGCGCACCCGGTTGGGGTTGCTCAGCGTGAAATCAGGGTGTTCTTGCAACTCGCCGACCGCCTTGATCGTGTCTTTGCGCATCGACAGCGCCTGTGTCGTAAACCATTTGTCGATCACCAGCGGATTGTCGCGATAACGATTGTAGAAAATATCGAGCGCAGCAACGCGTTCGTCTGCATCGGAATTGGCAAGGATGCCAAGCGCGGCCAGCCGGTCGGTCATATTATCCGCGGATTCGAACTGTCGAAAAGCGAGTGTCGCGGCATCGGGTGCGCCGCTCCCGGAAATATAACCCAGCGATACATTGCGCAGGCGTCGCCCGCCCTTGGCTTCGGGGCTGTAATGGAACGGCTTGGCGGCGTGCGCGGCAAAGCAACCGCGCCACAGCCCGTCAAGCTCCCGCCCAAGATCGCGGCGCAGCGCTTCGCGCGCGGCATTGATCGCGTCGGGATCGACGACCAGCATCTGATCGCCGACAAAGGCTTCGCTCGGCACCAGCACGGTCTCGGCGATGAAGGCGGGATCGAGCGCATTGTTGGTCAGCGTGTTGCGCACCGCTTCGATCACGGGGCCATGTTCGGCCTTGCCCGTGCTGACCGCGCCCACCAGCGTATCGAGCATCAGTTGCTGCATCGCCTCATAGCGCCCGAACGGATCATCGTCATGCGCCGAAAGAAATGCCAGATCGGCTGCACTGCGATCGGTTTCGACGATCACCGGCGCCGAAAAATCGCGATTGATTGAAAGCACCGGCGGTTTGGCAAAGCCCGGCAGGCGGATTTCTGTCCGGACGTCGGTCAGGACCTCTAGCCGCTCAATTTCATGCGTGGCGGAGTCACGATCAAACAGCGCCAGCCTGAGCGGGATCGTCATCGGCAGTTTGCCGGTCTGTCCGGGCGTATCCGGCACCGACTGCTCAAGCGTCAAGACGGCTTCCCCCGCAGCGGCATTGTGCGAAAGCGTCGCCTTCACGCGCGGCGTTCCGGCCTGTGCATACCAGAGACGGAACTGGCCCAGATCGATACCGCTGGCTTCCTCCATCGCGAGCACAAAATCCTCGCAGGTCACGGCCTGCCCGTCATGCTGCGCGAAATAAAGGTCGCTGCCCGCGCGGAATTTTTCCGGGCCCAACAGCGTGTGCATCATGCGGATGACCTCCGCACCCTTGTTATAAACGGTCGCGGTGTAGAAATTGCCGATCTCGATATAGGATTCAGGGCGGACCGGATGGGCGAGCGGCCCGGCATCCTCCTGGAATTGCGACGCGCGGAGCATCCGCACATCCTCGATCCGCTTGACGGGTTCGGATCCCTGATCGGCCGAGAAACACTGATCGCGGAAAACGGTGAAACCTTCCTTCAATGAAAGCTGGAACCAGTCACGGCACGTGACGCGATCGCCCGACCAATTGTGGAAATATTCGTGCGCCACAACCCCCAGGACACCGTCATAATCGATGTCAGTGGCGGTATCCGGATCGGCCAGAATATAGCGCGAATTGAAGATGTTAAGACCCTTGTTTTCCATCGCGCCAAAATTGAAATCATCGACGGCGACGATGTTGAAGATGGCCAGATCATATTCGCGACCATAGGTATCCTCATCCCATTTCATGCTCGTCTTGAGCGCGGCCATCGCGTGCGCCGTCTTGGGCACATCCGCTTCCGCGACCCAGATAGCGAGATCGACCTTGCGACCAGACATGGTCGTGAAGCTGTCTCGGTTTGCGTGGAGATCGCCCGCAACCAGCGCGAACAGATAGGCCGGCTTTGGAAATGGATCATTCCATTCCGCCC
>JANLQV010000193.1:0-3465 GCA_031368025.1 Sphingomonadales bacterium
TTCCTTGTGAACGCCGATGGGAGCCTTGGCGCGCACAATGACCTCAGCTGCGGCTCGATCGAGCACAAGATGGGCATCCGTGCGCAAGCGACGTGTGTAATGAATTATGATGGCGCAACGGGCTACATGGTCGGCGAAGAGAATAAGGGGCTGGCGGCAATGTTCATCATGATGAACGCCGCCCGGCTTGGCGTTGGCGTGCAGGGCCTCGCTCAGGGCGACATCGCCTATCAGAATGGCGTCCAGTACGCGAAGGACCGACGGCAGGGCCGCTCGCTGACAGGCGCAAAGGAACCCCAGGAAAAGGCCGATCTGCTGTTCGTCCATCCGGATATCCGCCGGATGCTGATGGAAGCCAAGGCGCTGACCGAAGGGTTACGCGCATTGTGCCTGTGGGGGGCAATGCAGGTCGACCTCGCGCACAACGCGCAGACCGAGGACGAACGCCAGATGGCGGACGACCTGATCTCGCTGCTGACGCCGGTCATCAAGGGCTATGGCACCGACAAAGGCTATGACGTGGCGACCGCGATGCAGCAGGTTTATGGAGGGCATGGCTATATCGAGGAATGGGGCATGAGCCAGTATGTCCGCGATGCCCGGATCACCCAGATTTACGAAGGCGCGAACGGTGTCCAGGCGCTTGACCTTGTCGGGCGCAAGCTGGCGCAGAATGGCGGACGGGGCGTTCAGGCATTCTTTGCGCTGCTGGCTGCGGAGATTGACTCAGCCAAGGCGAAACCCGCGCTTTCCGATTATGCCACCCGACTGGAAAAAGCATCTGGAGACCTCCAGGCGTCGACCATGTGGCTGATGCAGAACGGCATGGCCAATCCGGACAATGCCGGTGCCGGCTCAACGCCTTATCTGCACTTGATGGGCATAGTTTCGGTTGGCCTGATGTGGTTGCGGATGGCCAGTGCTGCGCAGGCGGCGCTTGATGGCGGAACACAAGACAAGGCGTTCATGGAAGCCAAGCTGATGACCGCGCGCTTTTTTGCGGAGCGGATCATGCCGGATACGGGCGCATTGCGCCGCAAGATCGAGGCCGGCGCCGAAGCGATCATGGCGCTCCCCATCGAGTCCTTCTGATCGGAGAGTTATGAAAATCATTGCGTTCATTGCCGTCACCATTGCCGTGGCACTTTTCCTCTTCACGCGCATTGTTGCACCGCCAAATCAGCTCGACATTATCGATGGCTTCTGGCCGGGCGGGGGCAAGGTCGAACGGGTCGCGGGCGATGTGGCGTTCGACGCGGCAAAGGGCCTCAAGCTCGACGTCTGGGCAGCGCCCGGTGGCGATGCGAAAAAGCCGGTGCTGGTGTTCTTCTATGGCGGCGGCTGGGCCAATGGTGAGCGCGATCATTATGGCTTCGCCGCGCGGGCCTATGCAACAAAGGGCTTCATCGTCGTCGTTCCGGATTACCGCAAAGTGCCGCAAGTGCGTTTTCCCGCTTTCAATCAGGACGGCGCGGCAGCGGTGCGCTGGGTGCATGACAATATCGCCAAATATGGCGGCGATCCTGAGAGGGTCGCGCTCGCGGGCCATTCCGCCGGTGGCTATATCGCGATGATGCTGACGCTCGATCAAAGCTATCTCAAGGCGGCTGGCGTCAATCCGGCGATCATCCGCGCGACAGTGGGGCTTTCGGGGCCGTATGATTTTTATCCCTATGATTCAAAGCGTTCGATCAATGCGATGCACGCCTGGCCGAAACCGCTGGAAACCCAGCCCATTGCCTATGCCCGCAAGGACACACCTCCAATCATGGTGATCACGGGAACTGCCGATGACACGGTCAAGCCCCGCAATGCGATCCTGTTGTCGAAACGATTGCACGGGCTGGGGGCGCCGGTTGAATTTCGCGCCTATAATGACCTTAGCCACGAAGATGTGGTTATGGCGCTGTCAAAGCCCTTCCGCCAAAAGGCCCCAGTCTTGCAGGACAGCGCCGATTTCCTCATAAAGGCCATGCAGAAACGATAGAGTGGATCAGGCGTGCTCAACGAAGCGCAGTTAGCGGCGGTTGCCCTTCACCTTGGGCAAGCGCTTGGCACCGACGAAATCCGCATCGAAAATATTCGACGCTTCCACGGCGGAGCATCGCGCGAAACCTATGCGATTGATGTCCTTGCAAATGGATCGATGGAAACGCTGATCCTGCGTTGCGATCCGCGTGACAGCCTCATCGATACGCCGCGCGCGCTTGAATTCGCGGCCTATCAATCGTTCGAAGGCAGCTCCGTCCCCGTCCCCCGCGCGATCAGCCTGTGTGAAGATGCATCGCTGATCGGATCGCCCTTCTTTGTAATGGAGCGGATTGACGGAGGTGAAGCAGCCAGCCCGTTCGTTGCGGATGCCTATGGCAACCACCGCGATGCCATCGGGCGCCAATTCTTCGATTTGCTTGGCAAGATCAACGGTGCCGACGCGCTTTCAAGCCCGCTTGCCCGGCTGGTTGAAACGCCCACTGCGGACCAATGCTGGAGACGCGAACTCGATTACTGGACCGACCAGATCGAAAAAAATGCACTCAAACCCGAACCGATCCTGATGGCCGCGCTGCGCTGGCTCAGGCGCAATCCGCCACCACCCGCACAGCGGCTGTCGATCATTCACGGAGATTATCGCAATGGCAATGTGCTCCACGACGGTGCCGGGCGGATTATCGCCGTGCTCGACTGGGAAATGGCGCATATTGGCGATCCTCTCGAAGATCTGGCCTGGGCGCTCGATCCTTTGTGGACCCTGCAAGATCCAACCCGTGCGGCGGGCCTGATCAACCGTGCAGACGCCATCAGCCTTTGGGAGGCGGCCAGCGGCCTCAGCTTTGATGCGGCTGCGTTCAAATGGTGGGAGATGTTTGCGACCGCAAAGGGCATGGCGATCTGGATTTCTGCAGGCCATGCCAGCATCAGCGGGATCAATACTGATCCGGTTCTGACTTTTTCGTCATGGTATCCAAAAACGTTGGGAAATCATGCTCTTGCCAGTCGTCTTGCCGGAATGATCGCATGAGGCCGGGGATCGATCATATCCTGAGCGGCATCGTGACCACGATTGCGACCCGGATCATTCCGGAACTCAGCCCGGACTCCTATGCCGCGGGTGATGCCCGAACTGCAGCACTTCTCGCGATGCTGATCGCACAAGAAGCCGATCGTGCGGCTGACACATTGGTCCGCGAGAACCGGGAGATGCGGATGATGTTTCTCGCAGCATCGCGGATGGACCTTTTTCCGGCGCTTCGCGTCCGCCTTGCCCATGATGCTGCGCTGGAAGAAGCCGATCTGAAACTCAGCACGCTTTCCCCGGCACATGATCGCCACTCCGAGACGCTGATTGCGCTTCAGGCCACAATCGAAACGATTGACGAAGACTGGGCCAGAACGCTGAACCGGGAAATCTGGGAGTTCCTGTTGCGCGCTGCTGAGAGCCGGATGCTTGTGATGCCGACTGTGTAG
>JANLQV010000194.1:0-4616 GCA_031368025.1 Sphingomonadales bacterium
CCCAGCGCGTTCGTCCCCTGAATATGGCTGTTGTCGTATATCTCGATCCGCTGCGGCGGCTCGGCCAGTTCGAACAGGTCGGCAAGTTCGCGGAGCAGCCTGCCCTGCGTCGTCGATTCCGCCAGCCGCCGGTCGAGCGCCTCGACCGCGTTGCGCGACGCCTGTGCCACCAGCCGGACGCGATCTCCGCGCTGGGGGTTGGTGATCACGACCTTGCCGCCAGCCCGCCCGGCCAGCGCCTCAGCCAGTAACGGCCCTTCAGGCAGTTCGCGGTCGAGCAGGATCGTGCGGGGAGGGGGCACGTCCTCATAGAATTGCGCAAGGAAACTCGTGAACACTTCCTCCTCGGTCAGATCCTGCGTGTGCGTCGGGAAGAAGGCGCGATGCCCCCAATTCTGCCCGCCACGAATGAAGAAAGCCTGGATGCCAACCTGACCGGCCTTGGTCGCCAGCGCGAAAATGTCCGCACTGCCGACGCCTTCGGCATTGATCGCCTGCGATCCCTGGATGAAGGTCAGCGCACGGAGGCGATCGCGCATGATCGCGGCGGATTCGAAATCGAGCGCCGCCGCCGCCGCTTCCATCTGCCCGCCGAGCTTGGTCTGGACTTCGGTCGACTTGCCGCCAAGGAATGCCTTTGCATCCCCGACCAGCTCTTCATAGCCCGCCGCGTCGATCCGCCCGGTGCACGGCGCGGAACAGCGTTTGATCTGGTAAAGCAGACACGGACGATCCCGATTGTTGAAAAAACTGTCGGTGCAACTTCGGAGCAGGAACAGTTTTTGCAGCGCATTGATCGTCGTGTTGACCGAACCGGCGCTGGCGAACGGGCCGTAATAATTGCCCTTGGCCTTGCGCGCACCGCGATGTTTCTGGAGGCGCGGGAAGGCGTGATCCGAGCGCAGCAGGATGAAGGGGAAACTCTTATCGTCGCGCAACAGCACATTATAGGCCGGGCGATAACGCTTGATGAGTTGCGCCTCGAGCAACAGCGCCTCCGCCTCGCTGTTGGTCGTGACGATGGTCATGCTGCGCGTCTGCGCGATCATCCGGCGCAAGCGGTTGGGCAGTCGCTCAACCTGTGTGTAATTGGTCACGCGGTTACGGAGTGCGCGGGCCTTGCCGACATAAAGCACATCGCCACGCGCATCGTGCATCCGGTAAACGCCGGGCTTGGACGGGAGGGTCTTCAGGACATTGCGGATCGCGGCGACACCAGCCTCAAGGTCAGGCTGATCGACACCGCGAACGGTGTAGGTCTGCTTTTCCTCGTTGAAACGATCCGGCGCGTCGGGGTTAGACATGCAGGGGGCTATATCACCCTTCTCCCCGGAGGGGAGCCGTCATGGCGGGCCTATTTGACGGCGGCGAGGTCCGCAGTCGCTTTGGTCAGCTTTTCATCGGTGATGACGCCGTTCGAATAAGGCTGAAGCTGCTTCAATGACATCGCCTTGAACTGTTCATAGGCGGGATGCGCAGCGAGGCCGGGAAATTCCGTATCGAGCACGGCCTTGCCCGCCGGGTTGGCGAGGATCTGTTCAATCGGCGTATCGATTGAAATTGCCGTCATGGCCGCCACAGTCGCGGGAGCCGCATCGGTTTGCGCCGCCAGCGGGGCAGCAAGGCCGATGACCAAGGCGGAACAGATAATGGCGATCTTCATTGGGACACCCTCTCTAGTTTAGTTTGGAAATCGTCGCGTCGATCAGGCCCTTGTCGGTCTTCGCATCGTGATGGGTGGCAATCAGCCTGGCCGCAGCCGCCGTTGCCGCCTCCGCCGCGTGAGCGCGAACATCGGCGATTGCGGCACGTTCGGCAGCGGCGATCTTTTCCTCGGCTGATTTGGCGCGACGCGCGATCAGCGTGGTTGCGTCTTCCTTGGCCTTGGCCACGATCAGTTTCGCTTCATCGGCCGCGGCCGCCTTCAGGGCTTCGGCATCCTTGGCCGCGCCGCGAACCTTTTTTTCATACTCTGCCTTGAGAGCTTCGGCCTCTGCGCGGAGACGCGACGCCGCATCAAGCTGTTCGCGAATCCCGGCGATCTTCTTGTCGAGCATCCCCGCGACAATCGACGGAACGCGCGCATAAAGCATGATGCCAAAGACGAAGAGCATCGACGCCGCAACCCAGCCGCCCGGCGTCAGCCAGAGCGCGGTCGGTTCTTCGGCGTGTTCGGCAACGGCACCCGCCGCTTCTGCTGCAAACATCGCAAGATCAAGCATTGCCCAATACCGCCTTCACTGCCGTTGCTGCCTGTGCGGGCGTGATTTTCGCACCCGAAACCTTGGCAACAATATCCTGCGCCGCATCGACCGCGACCGCTTCAAGGCTTTCCAGCGCCTTGGCCCGCGCCTTGGCGAGAACCGCTTCCGCCGCCGCAACCTTGGCCGCAATTTCGGCATCGGCCTTGGCCAGCCGGTTTTCGGCATCCTTGGCTGCCTTGGCCTTGGCTTCCGCAGCAACCGCCTGTGCGGCACCGCGCGCTTCGGCCTCGGCAGCCTGCGCCCGTTCCTCAGCCGCATCGGCACCGGCCCGCGCCCGTTCGGCCGCCGCCAGATCATTGGCTATCTTGGCATCGCGATCATCCACGGTCTTCTCGATCTTGGGGAGCATCCCCTTGCCGATTCCGATATAGATGACGCCCAGCACCAGCAGCAGCCAGAACCACTGCGACTGATAGACGAGCAAAAGCTGATTGATCTGGGGCATTTCTCAAACCTTCCTGTGGTTACCCCGGACAGGCCGGAGCAACGCAATCACGTCGATTAAACGGCGTACAGGATGATCATGGCGACCGCGAACGCGATCAGGCCGAGCAATTCAGCAGCCGCAAAGCCGATGAACAAACGACCCTGCTGGCCATCGGCAGCAGCCGGATTGCGCAGCGCACCCTGAAGGAATGAGCCAAACACGTTGCCCACACCGGTGGCAGCAACGCCAACACCGATAGCAGCCAGACCGGCACCAATGACTTTTGCAGCTTCGAGATCCATGATTAACTCCTTTGAAAATTCCGTTGGTGGTTGAAATCAGACCCTAGTGCAGATGCACAGCGTCGTTGATGTAAAGCGAGGTCAGCAGCGCAAACACATAAGCCTGGATCGCACAGACCAGCAGTTCAAGCGCATTGACCCCGGCGATGAAGATAAAGCTGATGACCGAAATGCCATACCCCATCGGCGTGCCAGAATTGATGCCGTTGACGATGAAATAGCCGAACACGTCCACAAGGATGTGGCCCGCGATCATCGCCACGAACAAACGCAGCGCAAGGCTGAACGGGCGCACCATGAACGAGATCAGCTCAATCGGCACGATCAGCGGCAGAAGCACGGCGGGTGTGCCATGCGGCACAAACAGCGAGAAGAAGTGGAACTTGTGCTTCCAGAAGCCGACGATCAGCACGATCGAAAAGCTGATGATCGCGAGCACGCCGGTAATCGTGAACTGGCTCGTCACCGTGAACGGGTGCGCCGCATCGACGATCCCGAACGGCATCATACCCATCAGGTTCGAAAACAGGATGAACATGAAGACGGTGAAAATCCACGGCGTATAGGTGCGTCCCTCGGGGCCGATATTGCTCAGCGCCATGCCCGAAATGAACCCGGTGACGCTTTCGACAGCTGCCTGCCAGCGCCCCGGCACGAGATCGCGCTTCAACCCGCCCCACATGAAGAACAGGATCGAGCCAAGCACGATCAGCATCCACAGCGCGGAGTTCGTGAAGTGAAAAGGCGTGCCATCGAGAACCGAGCCGCCAAGCGACTCGATCTTGAACTGGTGCATGGGGTCGATCTTGACTTCGGCCGCGGCGCTCATTCGAATACCCTGTTCTTCTCGTATCGCGGAGAACGCCTATTCGGCGCGCTCCTTTGAAATCCGTATCACCTGGCTGATGGCCGCGCCGAACCCGAGGAACAGCATGATCAACAGCCCGGCAGGCGCCGTCCCGGCAAAGCGATCAATCACCCAGCCGATCAGCGCCGCGCCCAATGGAGCCCCCAAAAGCGTGGAAAGGACGCGCTGGCCCTGACCCGCGCCCTTGCTGGTCAACGCCGCCGGACTGTTCCGTGGCGTCGTCCGCTCCTTTTCGGCGTGCCTGACCTTGCGAAGCTGTTCATCAAGCGATGCCAGCCGCGGATCTTCTGCGCCGTCGGGGGCCTGATCGGGGTCATTCGCAGCCATGTCGATTCGTCCACTCAGGTAAGGGAAAACCGCCATGAAAACGGGCAACCCCGCCAAGGCGCGCTCCCCTTAGGAAGCGGGCGCGTCCAAGTCAACCGGCGCGTTGTGCGGTGCGGCGAATGGCGGCGGCGGGTTACAGCAATCCGACGAGCAAACCGGCCCCCGCGCACAGGCCCAGCGTCCGCAACACGCTCCACTTGGCGGCGAACAACAATATGAAGGCCAGCGCCGCGAGGCCCGCTGCGCGAACATCGAAACTCGCCCAAACAGGCACGGAAAGGCGGGCAATCCCTGCATCGACCGTGTCGACCTGCGCGAACAGCACATGGAGCGCGAACCACAGGCTCAGATTGGCGATCACGCCGACCACCGTTGCAGTGACTGCCGCCAACCCGCCCCGAAGCCGCGTCGCATGTCGCAGCCGGTCG
>JANLQV010000202.1:0-4128 GCA_031368025.1 Sphingomonadales bacterium
CACTCGACAGAGATCTGGATCGAGGCATTTGTGGTTATATCGGCAACGTGGATTTTTCTCGTCCATTCGTTCACTGCGAAAAATACCCTGTTTGACCGCAAGATGGTGACGAACCCCAATATGGCTACGTCGCTCGTGTTCATGATTATCATCGGGCTGATGATGATGGCCATCATGGCACTGATGCCGCCGATGCTTCAGCGCATTTACGGTTACAATGTTCTGGACACCGGCCTGTTGCTCGCGCCGCGCGGCATTGGGATTGTTTCAAGCATGTTTATCGCGAGCCGCCTGATGGGCCGGGTGGATCCGCGTTATCTGATCATGACGGGGATGATAATCGCTGCGGGTTCGATGTGGCAGATGACGCGCTGGTCGTTAGTCATGGACTGGCACCCGATCGTGCTTTCCGGCGTCGTTCAGGGGTTCGGCATGGGAATGTGCTTTATTCCGGCAAACGCGATGGCCTTTGCCACGCTCGACGCGAAGTATCGAACCGAGGGTTCCAGCCTGATCAATCTGTTCCGCAGCCTTGGCGGCAGCGTTGGCATTTCGATCATAACGGCAATGCTTGGTGCGAACATCCAGAAAAGCCATGAAGACCTTGCATCGCACATTACCGCATCAAGCATGTCGTCCGTCGATCCCGGCACAGCAGACCGGTTTGGCGTGGTTGGCCAGGCAGGCATGGCCATGGTCAATGCCGAAGTGAACCGCCAAGCGTTGATGATTGCGTATCTAGATGATTTCAAGCTGATCATGTTCATCCTGATCTGCGCGTTGCCGATCATCCTGCTGCTCAAGCCGCCCAGGCCGACTGTGGGGCAACCGACGGAAAATGCGGCCGAGGCGATGGGGCATTAGCCGCCTTCAGGTCTGAAAATTCCCGGCGCGCGTTTGTCTCAGCAACGTCTGCGCCAAGTCGATCCAACCCACCATCTCGCACTGCAGGACCTTGTTCGCTCAAGCCGAAATGCTGTGGGCCATCCCATCGCGTAAGCCTGATCGGCAATAAGATATTATGTTCAGAATAGCTGTTAACTTATTCTAAAATAACATTTTATTTTAATTTCAGGCATTGACGCCTATCTAAAATACACGCAAACTCCCGATACAGATGCAAACGCACAGCCGGCAAAGTCGGCGGCACCTCGGGAGATGGATGAATGAGAAAGCTTGAATTGCTCGACGCGACCGCGCTTGCGCTGTTGATTGCAAGCCCAGCATATGCGCAAACCGCCGCTCCGGCGGATGATGGAGACGACCCCATTATCGTGACAGCGACGTTACGAAGCGAAAACCTCCAGAGTGTTCCGATTGCAGTAACCGCCTTCAGCGCCGCTGCGCTGGACAAGGCGGGAGTCCGTGACATTCGCGCACTCGATCAGGTTTCCGCAAGCTTCAATCTCAACAGCTCTCAAACCGAAAGCGGCGGCACAAGCCTGCGTGTGCGCGGCGTCGGCACAACCGGGAACAATACTGGCCTCGAGAGCGCTGTGGGGATATTTCTCGACGGCGTTTACCTGAGCAGGCCGGGCATCGCGCTTGGAGATTTGCTCGACGTCTCGCAGGTTGAGTTGCTGCGCGGCCCACAAGGCACGCTTTTCGGGCGCAATACCTCGGCGGGCGCGCTTAACATCAAGACCCTCAAGCCCAACCTCAACAAGTTCGAGGGGTTTGCTAATGCCACATACGGCAACTATGACCTGTTCAACCTTCAGGGCGGTGTTTCGGCGCCGCTCGTGGAAGGCGTTGTTGGGCTCAGGCTCTCCGGGGCCTATCGAAACCAGAACGGCTTCCAGCGAAGCACGACGGGCGCGACCAGCAATGACCGCAATCGATATATCGTTCGCGGACAATTGTTTTTCGAGCCAAGCGCCGATTTCAACGTCCGTATCATTGCCGACTATCAGCACTCGAATGAGAAGTGCTGCGACGGTGTCATCCTCCAGGATACGAGCCTAGTGGCGGCCGGAGCCTATTCGACCTACGGTTTACCAGCCAATGGCGGAGCGCCAGCTTCGGGCTTGTCCGCCTTTAAAAGTCGCACGACCAACGGTGAGCAATTCAAGGATCGAATCCGCCAATATGGCGCGTCTGCCGAGATCAACTATTCGCTCGGCAATGCCAACCTTGTCTCGATAACAGGATATCGGGATTCCCGGTCTTCGTCGCAGCAGGAGAGCGACTTCGTCAATCTGAAGGTGTTTTCGACGGGCAGGGGTTCGACCGCAAATGTCGGGACGGCTGACGGCTTCACAAAGATCAAAACCTTTTCCCAGGAGTTCCGGTTTTCCGGCAACGCCCTCGCCGAGAAGCTGCAATATCTTGTTGGCGCTTATTATACGGACGAAAGAATCAGCGAACGCGGCACGCTGACGCTCGGGCCCGACTATCAGTCCTATATCAGCGCCAATTTCTTCCCCTTCCTGGCGGGCGCACTCGGCAATCCACTCGCACTCGGTCCCAATCCGGCGCTTACTCTGGCGCAGGGTCGATCTGCGACCGGGAATTTCGCGACCAACGCAGACAGCCAGAATGGACGGAATTTCTCAGTTTTTACAAACAATACGTTCAAGATCAGCGACGCATTCGCCGTGAATTTCGGCTTGCGCTATTCGAACGACCGCAAGCATGGCCGCGGCTTCCAGATTGCTGCCAGTTCGCCAGCGTGCATAGGCGTCCTGACCAACCCCGCACTCCAGCCCGGCGGTCCGCTGGCCGCCTTTTTCCCGCTCGCGGCGGGGCTGACCTGCTTCCCCTTTTCGACCCAGCAAAACCTGCCAGGCGCAGGCACCCCGGCCAATCCGATTGCTCCGGCCCCGTTCGACCGGGTCTACAAGAATGACCAGCTTATCTACACGGGCAAGCTGACGTTCAAGCCAGCGGAGAACATAAACACCTATTTGAGCTTTACGCATGGCTACAAGGCGGGCGGTTTCAACCTCGATCCCACGGCAGCGGCGGGCGGTGCCGACCCTCGGTTCAAGCCGGAAACGGTCAACGCTTATGAAGCGGGCATCAAGACCAAATTGCTCGACAACAAGTTGACCGCGAATCTCGCAATATTCCAGCAAGACCTGAAGAATTTTCAGGTTCTCGAGTTCACCGGCGTCCAGTTCCAGACGTTCAACGTCGGCAAGGCCAAAGCGACGGGCGCAGAGCTTGAGGTCAATGCGCGCGTGTCTCCTTCGCTCTCGGCCAATTTCGCCTATACCTATACCGATGCGCGCTATCCCGGAAATTGCGCTGGCGGGAGTACCAGCACGACGGTGCTGTCGCTGTGTGGAAACCAGCTGACCAACGCGCCAAAGAATGTCGTGATCGCCGGCGTCGACTATGAACATGATATCGGGAGCACACTCAATTTCGGCTTTAGCGGATCAATCCGCCTCGAATCGGATCGCCGGACATCGACACAAGCCGTGCTCGTCAATGGTCCAACTGTGCTGACCACCAAAAACCCGTTCGACATCCAGGATGGCAACGCGAAGATCAACCTGCGCGCGGGGATTGGCAGCCAAAGCGGGTTGTGGAGGATCGAGATCTTCGGCAACAACATCACAAACGAAACGACGCGCAATGTTACGTTCAACGTGCCGCTGCGTGGAGGATCGTTCATCCCCGGAGCGCTGGGTGCCAATGGCGCGGGCGTTGCACGTGGCGCGTTTCTCCAGGAACCGCGGACTTATGGGGTAACGCTGCGCACCAAATTCTAAGTGGTGCGCCTCTGGCCTGGCCTGCCGATCCGCAGGTCAGGCCGCAGATCAATACCCCATCAGGCTGAGCACTTCTTTGCGACTGCGGTGATCGTCAAGGAAGCAGCCGAGAAGCCGCGATGTTGTCATCGCGACGCCGGGGGTGCGGACGCCCCTGCCCGTCATGCAGCCATGTGTTGCCTCGATCACGACTGCCACTCCGTGCGGGTGCAGATTATCGCAGATGCATTGGGCCACCTCGGCGGTCAGCCTTTCCTGCACCTGCAAGCGGCTGGCAAAACCGTGGAGCACACGCGCCAGCTTTGAAATGCCGACAACCCGATCCTTCGGCATATAGGCGATTGATGCCTTGCCCACGATCGGGGCCATATGGTGCTCGCAATGCGACTGAAACGGAATGTTTTTCAGC
>JANLQV010000277.1:0-2597 GCA_031368025.1 Sphingomonadales bacterium
CGCCAGCAGATCCTCGATTTTATCACGACCGCGCCCGGGCCTTCGGGCAAGCGGGAGATTGCACGCGCGTTCGGGCTGCACGGGGCGGACAAGATCGCATTGAAAGCGCTCCTGAAAGATATGGCGGACGAAGGCTTGATCGATTCAGCGCCTGGCCGCGCCTTTCACAAGATGGGTGGACTGCCCAAAGTCACTGTGCTGCGGATCGCCGACGTCGATGACGGACAAGTGATCGCGGTCCCCGAGCGCTGGGAGGCGGATGGGATTCCGATGCCCCGGCTCCGCGTGATCGAGCGCGGCCGGCGAAGCGCCCTGGGTGTTGGTGATCGCATTCTTGCGCGGATCGAGGAGCACGGGAACGGCAACGTCGCGCACCCGATGAAGAAACTTGCCCGCAGCGAGGAATTGATCCTTGGTGTCGTCGCAGAGGAGACCGGCCGGTTCTGGCTCAAGCCGGTTGAAAAGCGCGAGCGCAAGGACACGCTGATCTCGGACCTGGGTGGCGCAAAAGCAGGCGATCTGGTGTTGGCTGAGAAGACCGGGCGTCCACCGCGGATCACGGCGCGGGTGCAGGAGGTGCTGGGTGATCCGTTTGCGCCGCGTTCATTCAGCCTGATCGCGATTCACAAGTTTGACATCCCCAATGTCTTTTCGGTCGATCTGCTTGCCGAGGCAGAGACGGTGGCGCAACAGCCTTTGGGTGAGCGAGAGGATCTGCGTCATTTGCCGATTGTCGCGATCGACCCCGCCGACGCGCGCGATCATGACGATGCTGTGTGGGCCGCGCCGGCCGAAGGCGGCGGGTTCGATGCGATTGTCGCGATTGCCGATGTCTCTTTTTATGTGCGGCACGGCTCGCTGATCGACAAGGAAGCGAAAAAGCGCGGGAACAGCGTCTATTTTCCGGACCGCGTGGTGCCGATGCTGCCCGAAAGCCTGTCTGCTGAAATCTGTTCTCTGAAACAGGGGCAGGATCGCGCTGCGCTTGCCTGCCATCTGAGCATCGATGCCAAGGGTAAGGTGACGGCTTTCCGCTTTACCCGCGCCGTCATCCGCGTGGCGGCGAACATCGCCTATGAAGCCGCACAGGCTGCGATTGACGGCGGCGCGCACCCGCTTTTGGAGAATGCACTCAAGCCGCTCTGGGCGTGCTGGACGCTTCTGGCCAAGGCGCGCGACCAGCGCGAACCGCTTGATCTCGACATTCCCGAACGCCGCGTGCAACTCGATGAAGCGGGCAGGATTACGAGCATTGCCGTCCGGGAACGGCTCGATGCACACCGGCTGATCGAGGATTTCATGATCGCTGCCAATGTTGCAGCCGCCCAGGCCCTTGAGGCCAAGAAGGCACCCTGTATGTACCGGGTCCATGAGCCGCCTGCCCGCGAGAAGCTGATGGCGCTCAAAGACTATCTCGAGACGTTCGAAATCGCCTTCGCGCTTGGTCAGGTGATCACGCCCAAGGTCTTCAACCACCTGATTGAGCGGGTCGGTGATCGAGATTTCCGCCCTCAGGTTATGGAACAGATCCTGCGATCACAAACCCAGGCCTATTATGCCCCCGTCAATCAGGGTCATTTTGGCCTGGCGCTTGGGTCTTACGCCCATTTCACATCGCCGATCCGTCGCTATGCCGATCTCCTGGTCCATCGCGCGCTGGTCGGTTCCTATCGGCTCGGCGAAGGCGGCCTGAGCGATGATGAAGCGGCACGCATGACGGTCCTCGGCGAATCGATCAGCAAGGCCGAACGGCGTGCCATGGAAGCCGAACGCGAAACAGTTGACCGTTATGTCGCGTCCTATCTGTCCGAACGGGTCGGCCAGTTGCTCGATACGCGAATCACCGGAGTCACCAATTTCGGCTTCTTTGCGACCGTCGAAGGACTGGGTGGTGATGGGCTGGTTCCGATCTCAACGCTGGGCGCGGAATATTTCCGCTTCATTGAGGCGGAGCACGCACTGGAGGGGGAGAATTCCGGCGATCGTTACGCCCTTGGCCAGCGGCTCCAGCTCCGCCTGGCGGAAGCCAATCCGGTGTCGGGCGCGCTTCGTTTTGAGCTACCTGAGGGCGTCAACCACTTGCCCGTTCGTCGCAACCGCGGAAAAGGCTTTCGCAAACCTCCACGTCGCACAGGGCGGAAGTGACATTATAGTTAATAAAAATGGTTAGCGTCGGCGGAATTGTCGGGCATAAGGCCGTTTGTCAGGTTTGTGGGAGGTGAATAGTCGCGCGTTATGGTTGAGCTCAAGCGCTCCCTTTCCCCCCGATCGGCGTACCGGGCCCTTGAGGTGTTGCTGCTGATTCTGATCGCGGCGCAACTCGCGCGGCTGGTTTGGGTAATCATTACGCCTGCGGGGCCGCTGGGTGATGTCCGCGCTGTCCAGGCTGTCACTCGGCCAAGCGGCGATTTCGATCCGTTCTTCCGTTTGAATGCCCAGTCCGGTTCGACGGTTGTCACGTCGCTCTCGCTCAAGCTCTTCGGTGTGCGAGTCGATGAGGCTATCGGTGGCGGTTCCGCGATCATTGCGACGCCAGACGGCGTCCAATCGAGCTTTGGGGTGGGCGATGAAATCATGCCTGGCGTCAAACTCAAGCA